>DASUIK010000074.1:0-6154 GCA_036279795.1 Burkholderiaceae bacterium
GGCCAACGCGACATAAACAAAGCTGCTGGACGCCGCCACCAAAAAATAAGGCAGGTAATCGTTCAGCTGGTTGACCAGCAGGTAGCCGGTGAGGCCACCCAAGGCCGTGACGGTGCCAGCCATCGACACCTTGAGGAGCGCCGCACGGCGCGTGCCCGAGCTCCGCTGCAACACCACCAGATCGCCCATGTGGTGCGGCACCTCGTGGGCCAGCACCGCCAAGGCTGCGACCAAGCCCAGCCGCATGTCGGCCACAAAAGCCGACGCGATCATGATGCCGTCCCCATACGCGTGCACGCTGTCGCCCGCCAGCACCGCCCAACCACCACCGGTTCGCCCACGGTCATGCCCGTGATGGTGGTCGTGGTCATGCCCGTGCGCGTGCCCAGGCGCGCGGTCCCGCGCGTGGTCATGGTGGTGTTCGTGCCCGTGGTGCCACAGCTCTGCCTTGTCGAGCAGAAAAAAGAAAACCACACCACCCAGCAACAGCGCGAACAATTCCTTCGCCCCCGCGTCGCTGTTGAACGCCTCGGGCAACAGGTGCATGAAAGCGGTGGCCAACAAGGCCCCCGCCGCCAGGCTCAGCATGTGCTGGGTGTAACGCGCCAGCATGGCCATGCTGAGCATGGCAGCCACCCACACACTCCCAATGCCTGCCACCAGGGTGGCCGTCAAAATTGCCAACAAAAGCATGATGAATACGCCGGATAAACCGGGAAGAAAAATACCCGCCTGGCGATGTGAGCATCGCTGCAGCGGGTGACAATGCCATCTTAGCAAGTGTGTCAAGCACTTTCATGGTTTGGATGTCTCACGCATGAATACACCCTCTTTTCGCCAACTGGCACTGTGCGCCGCCGTTTGGCTGGTGGGCTGCTCGGCGCCCCCAAAATCGAGCGCCCCAAACGATGCGGGCGTGGCCCGCATTGAACTGGACCGCCGCGCCGGCCAATGCGAACTGACGCTCACCGGCGACATCGATCAAAACGCGGTCCAGCGTCTCTCTCAATCCTTGAACCGGTTGGAGCAGCAAAGCTGCACCGAACGCTGGTTGGTGCTCAATGCGCCCCACGGGCAAATCGGTGCGGCGGTGACCATGGGGGCCATGCTGCGCAACCGCAACTTCAACACCCGCGTGGCGCCTGGCAGCGAGTGTCTGACCAGCTGCGTGCTGGTGTTTGCCGCTGGGCGTGAGCGGGTGCTGGCGAGCACGCCCTCGTTGGCGCGTATCGGCATTTCGCGTGTGCCGCCCGACGCAGACTTCAGCACCCAGCGTTGCGAGGCCGAAATCAGCCGCGCCCAAGCGCTCACGCTCACCCGCTACCTGAGGGCCATGTTGCCTCCTGCGACGGCCGAGGCGGTGTTTCATGTGATGGCCCAAGCCGACTGCAAGGCCAACCTGTTCTGGCGCCCGGCCGAGGTCACCGGCATGGGCTTGGCCACAGCGATGCGCTGAAGCACTTGGGACTGATCACAAACAAAAAGGCCACGCAATGCGTGGCCTTTTTGTTTGAATTTGGTGGGTCGTGGAGGCTTCGAACCTCCGACCCCCACAGTGTGAATGTGGTGCTCTACCCCTGAGCTAACGACCCAAATTCGCTTGCGTCAACAAAACCATTTGTTTTGTCATCTTGCGAGCCTCAAATTATAGCGTGATTTTTATCCAAATTGAAAGATGGGCAAAAAATCATGCCGCCAGCAGCGGTTCGTGCCGACGCCACAGCGTCTTGCCTTTGGTGGACTTGTCCAGGTCGGCCAACAACGCCTCGTGCGCCGCCAGCTCGGCGTCGTTGGCACGCGGCACGGGCAGGTCGAAGCCACGCAAATCGATTTGTTGCACCTCTTCGCCGCCGCCAGCCTGCTCGTTGCCGTCCAACTCCATCACCAGGGTGTTCTGCCCCCGGGTCATGTTGATGTAGACGTCGGCGAGCAGCTCCGCGTCCAGCAAGGCGCCGTGCAGGGTGCGGCCCGAGTTGTCCACCTCCAGCCGATCGCACAAGGCGTCCAGGCTGTTGCGCTTGCCCGGGAACATCTCCTTGGCCATCACCAGCGTGTCGGTCACACCGCCCACCAGAGTGGTGATGGGCGGTCGGCCCAACAACTCCATTTCCTTGTTCAGGAAACCGATGTCGAAAGGTGCGTTGTGGATGATGAGTTCGGCGTCCTGCAAATAGGCCACCAGTTCGTCGGCGATGGCCGCGAACTTGGGTTTGTCGCGCAGAAACTCGTTGCTGATGCCGTGCACCCGCAGCGCGTCTTCGTGGCTGTCGCGCTCGGGATTGATGTAGAAGTGCAGGTTGCGGCCGGTCAGCTTGCGGTGAAGCAACTCGACACAACCAATTTCAATGATGCGGTCGCCGTTCTGAGCCGACAGACCGGTGGTTTCCGTGTCCAGAACAATCTGACGTGACATGCGAGAGCCTTCGCTCAATGGTTTTCGCGGGCGTGGTTGATGGAGTACTTGGGAATCTCCACCACCAGGTCTTGTTGCGCAAGGATGGCCTGGCAGCTCAGGCGCGAGTTGGGCTCCAGGCCCCACGCGCGGTCCAGCAGGTCTTCTTCGCCCTCTTCCATCTCGTTGAGGCTGTTGAAACCCTCGCGCACGATGACGTGACAGGTGGTGCATGCACAGCTCATGTCGCAGGCATGTTCGATGGCGATGTCGTGGTCCAGCAGCGCCTCGCAAATGCTGGTGCCAGCGGGAGCCGACACAGATGCGCCTTGCGGGCAAAACTCGGGATGGGGCAGGATTTTGATGGTCGGCATCAGAGGCTTTCGACGTTTTTGCCCGCGAGGGCCTGGGCAATGCCCCGGTTCATGCGTTGCGCAGCAAAGGCTTCCGTGCCTTTGGCCAGCGCCTGGGTGGCGGCCTCGATGGCGGCGGCGTCCTGCATGGACTCGGTGGCCAACAAATCGGCCATCAGTCCGTGGATGACACCGCGCTCATCTTCGCTCAGCAGGTCGCCATCGGCGTCCAGCGCGCTCTGGGTGGCCATGCGCATGCGCTCGGCATCCACACGCGCTTCCACCAGCGCGCGGGTCTGCATGTCTTGCTGGGCGGTAGCAAAACCGTCTTGCAGCATGGCCGCAATCTGTTCGTCGCTCAAACCGTACGAGGGCTTCACATCCACCCGCGCTTCGACGCCGGTGCCCTGCTCTTTGGCCGCGACGCTCAACAGCCCATCGGCATCGATGGTGAAAGTCACCCGTATACGCGCCGCGCCGGCCGACATGGGCGGAATGCCCCGCAGTTCAAAGCGCGCCAGACTGCGGCAATCGGCCACCAGATCACGCTCACCCTGCACCACGTGGATGGCCAGGGCCGTTTGACCATCTTTGAACGTGGTGAAGTCTTGCGCCAGAGCGGTGGGGATGGGGCTGTTGCGTGGCACGATGCGCTCCACCAGCCCGCCCATGGTCTCGATGCCCAAGGACAGCGGGATCACATCGAGCAACAACAAATCACCCTGCGGGTTGTTGCCAGCCAGCTGGTTGGCTTGGATGGCAGCGCCGAGCGCGACCACCTCGTCGGGGTTGAGGTTGACCAGCGGCTCGGTGCCAAAAAATTCGGCCACCGCGCGGCGCACCACCGGCATGCGTGTGGAGCCCCCCACCATGACAACACCCTTCACTTCGTCTTTGTCCACCTGCGCATCGCGCAGCACCTTGCGGGCGGCGGCGATGGTGCGTGCGGTGAGCGCACGGGTGGCCTGCTCAAAATCGGCCGGCGTCACCGCTTGCGTGAGCCGCAGATTGGGCAGTGCCACGTCAAACACCACGGTGCCGCCCTCGTCGACTGCCGAGACCGCCTCCTTGCAGCGGCGTGCTTCACGCATCAGCAGGGCGCGTTCAGCCGCATTGAAATCGGCGGCACTCTTGGTGTGACCGGTGGCGGCCAGCACCCAGTCGGCCAGCGCACGGTCGTAGTCGTCGCCGCCCAGGGCGGAGTCTCCACCTGTGGCCATGACCTCGAACACGCCCTGCGTGAGCCGCAGGATGGAGACGTCGAAGGTGCCACCGCCCAGGTCGTAAATGGCGTAGACGCCTTCGCTGGCGTTGTCCAGACCGTAGGCGATGGCTGCGGCCGTGGGCTCGTTGATCAGGCGCAGCACCTTGAGGCCGGCCATTTGTGCCGCATCCTTGGTGGCCTGGCGCTGCGCGTCATCAAAGTAGGCGGGCACGGTGATGACGGCACCAAACAGCTCGTCGTCGAAGCTGTCTTCGGCGCGAAAACGCAGCGTCGCCAGTATTTCGGCACTCACCTCGACCGGGCTTTTTTCGCCAGCCACCGTGGCCACAGCGGCCATGCCAGGGCGGTCCACCACCGTGTAGGGCAGGCGTGCAGCGTCATGCACGTCGGCCAAGCGACGGCCCATCAGGCGTTTGACCGAGCTGATGGTGTTGGCCGGGTCGTCCACCTGCGCGGCCAGCGCATCAAAACCGATTTGGCGGCCACTGCCTTGACCGGTGGCCAGGTAACGCACCACGCTCGGCAGGATGACGCGGCCCTGTTCATCAGGCAGGCATTCGGCCACGCCGTGGCGCACGGCCGCCACCAACGAATGGGTGGTGCCCAGGTCAATGCCCACCGCCACGCGCCGCTGGTGCGGGTCGGGCGATTGGCCGGGTTCGGAAATCTGCAGCAATGCCATGTGAGCTGAAGCCGGGGAAGAACGGCTCCGTTGGTGAACGCAAAAAGGCTATTGTCCCAGTTGATCGAGGCGGTCCTCGACCTCTGAGGCAAATCGCTCGACAAACATGAGGGCTCTCACGCTTTGTGCAGCCCGAGTGGGGTCACCGTCGGTGTCCAGGGCCTGGGCCAGCTGCGCCGTCAGCTCGTGGGCCGACGACTGGGTCTGCGCCTTCAGCGCCTGCAAGTCGGCAGCGGAGGTCGCCTCGTCCAGCGCCTCCCGCCATTCCATCTGTTGCATCAAGAAGGCCGCAGGCATGGCGGTGTTGTTTTCGGCCTGAATGGGCGCGCCGCGCAATTCGCACAAATAGGCGGCGCGCTTGAGCGGATTTTTGAGCCTCTGGTAGGCCTCGTTGATGCGCACCGACCACTGCATGGCCACACGCTGAGCGGTGGCCGCATCGGCAGCAAAACGGTCGGGGTGCACCTGGCGCTGCAGGTCTTTCCAGCGCTGGTCCAGCGTGGCGCGGTCCTGCTCGAAGCGCTCCGGCAGGCCGAACAGAACGAAATCGTTGGACTGCAGGTTCAGCGCCAACGCCGCCTGTGGCTCAGACACGGAAGGACTCACCACAACCGCACTTGTCGCGCTCGTTGGGGTTGTGGAACTTGAAGCCTTCGTTCAGCCCTTCGCGCACAAAGTCGAGCTCGGTGCCGTCGATGTAGGCCAGGCTTTTCGGGTCCACCAGCACCTTGACGCCATTGCCCTCGAACACCACGTCCTCGGGGGCAATCTCGTCGGCGTATTCGAGCTTGTAGGCCAGGCCCGAGCAGCCGGTGGTCTTGACGCCCAGACGCACGCCCACACCTTTGCCCCGGCGGTTGATGTATTTGGTGACGTGCCGCGCAGCGGCCTCAGTGATGGTGACCGACATGGCGCCTTCAGTGAGCGTGTTTTTTGCGGTAATCGTCCACGGCCGCCTTGATGGCGTCTTCGGCCAGGATGGAGCAGTGGATCTTGACCGGCGGCAGCGCCAGTTCTTCGGCGATTTCGCTGTTCTTGAGCGCAGCGGCTTCGTCCAGCGTCTTGCCCTTGACCCACTCGGTCACCAGCGAGCTCGACGCGATGGCCGAGCCGCAGCCATAGGTCTTGAAGCGCGCGTCCTCGATGACGCCGGTTTGCGGGTTCACCTTGATCTGCAGCTTCATCACGTCGCCGCAGGCGGGTGCGCCCACCATGCCGGTGCCCACGGTGTCATCACCCTTTTCAAAGGAGCCGACGTTGCGGGGGTTTTCGTAGTGGTCAACCACTTTTTCAGAGTAAGCCATGGTGTTTCTCCTTCAGTGAGCTGCCCATTGGATCGTGGACAGGTCGATACCATCCTTGAACATTTCCCACAGCGGCGACAACTCGCGCAGCTTGGCCACGTTCTCCTTGATGGTTTGGATCGCGTAATCGATTTCTTCCTCGGTCGTCCAGCGGCCGATGGTCATGCGCAGGCTGCTGTGCGCCAGTTCGTCGCTGCG
>DASUIK010000075.1:0-9889 GCA_036279795.1 Burkholderiaceae bacterium
AATCCACAACTGCTTGCGGGGTGGAAAAACGGCGACCAGGTGGAGTTCCGGGCCGAGCGCATCGACGGCGAGAACACCCTCACCGCCTTGCGGCTGCCTGCCCGCTAGCTGGTCCAGGCGGCACAATGCGGACGCACCCGCTGGGCGGTGCGCACATCAGAGAGGACTCACATGGGCTGGTTTTCCAAGAGCGACAAAGACTTTTTCCTGTCCACCACCACCCCCGAAGGCATCACGCGCAGCCAGTACCTGGGGGTGGTCAATGGCGAGGCGGTGATTGGCGCCAACATCTTCCGCGACATGTTCGCATCGGTGCGCGACGTGGTGGGCGGGCGCGCCGGGGGCTACGAGCGGGCACTCTCGGGCGCGCGCGATGCGGCGGTCGAAGGGCTGATCGAGGCGGCCAAGGAGTTGGGCGCCAACGGCGTGATCGGTATCGACTTCGACTACGAGGTGCTGGGTGAGACCAACGGCATGATGATGGTGGCCGTCAGCGGCACGGCGGTGAAGCTCTGATGACCCGCGCCCTGCTCATCATCGACGTGCAGCAAGGCCTGTGCGAAGGCGAGGGCGCAGCCTGGGACTGCGCGGGCGTCATCGCCCGCATCAACCGCGTGGCCGCGCACGCGCGTGCCAGTGGGGTGCCGGTGGTGTTCATCCAGCACGAAGGGCAAGGCGGCTACCTGGCGCACGGCAGCCGCGAATGGCAGCTGGCCGATGGCCTGTTGGCCGAGCTCGATGACTTGCGTGTGCGCAAGACCACGCCCGACAGTTTTTTGCGCACCGATTTGCAGGCCCAGTTGTCGGCCCATGGCGTGAGCGAGCTCATCGTGTGTGGCATGCACAGCGAGTTCTGTGTGGACACCACCACGCGCCGCGCGCTGGCGCTGGGCTACCCCGTCACGCTGGTAGCCGACGCCCACACCTCGGCCGGCAACGTGGCGCTGACGCCGCAGCAGGTGATTGCGCACCACAACGCGACGTTGACCAACATCTCCAGCTTTGGCCCGCGCGTGCGGGCGATCAACTGCGACGACCTGCTGGCCCACTGGGTGGTGGCCGCCTGAAGGCGGGCACCACGGGCGCGCCTCAGTGCAGTGCCGTCTGCCCCGGCACATACCCCGCCTCCAGCATCCTGCGCATGGCGTCTTTGGCCACGGGTTGGGGGTAGTAGAAGCCTTGGGCTTTGTGCAGGCCATGGCTCACCAGGAACGCCACGTGCTCAGCGGTGCTCACGCCTTCGCACACCACGTCGAGCTGAAGGCTTTCTGCGAGTTTGATGATCATCTCGATGGTGGTTCGGCGTCCGGCGTCGGCGGTGATGCCTTCGACAAAGTAGCGGTCGATCTTGAGCCGCTTGGCCAGTGTGGCGTGCAGCCGGTGCAGCGATGACATGCCGACCCCGAAGTCGTCGATGCACAACATGACGCCGGCGCTGCGCAGCGCCTGCAGGTTGTGTTGTGTGGCGCGGTCGTCTTCGATGGCCGTGGATTCGGTGATTTCCACCGCCAGTTGATCGGCGCGTATGCCATGGCGTTTCATCGCGTCTTCCAGACGCTGGGCGTAGTCGGCGCGCTGGATTTCGATGGGCGAGGCGTTGATGCTCACCGAGCGGTTGTTCATCAGGCCCGACCAGGACGACATGGTGTGCAGGGCTTCCTCAACCAGCCAGTGGCCCAGGTCGTTGATGAGACCGAACTCTTCGGCCACCTCCACCAGCAGGCTGGCGGGCACGTTGCCGCGCGCCGGGTGTTGCCAGCGCACCAAGGCCTCGGCGCCCAGCAGCCGGTTGTCGCGCATGTCCACCACCGGTTGGTAGACCAGGTGCAGGCCGGTGTTGGCCAGGGCCCAGCGCAGGTCGCGGGCCAGTATTTCGCGGTCAAACAGGCGGCCGTGCAGCGAGGGGTCAAACACCGCCAGGGCGTGGCCACCGCGCCGGGGCAGGGTGGCCAGCGAGGCCTCGGCGTCGTGCAGCAGGGCGGCCGCCGAGGCGGTGCCGTCGTCCGGGCGCACACCCGCGTCCAGACTCAACACGCCTTGCGCGCTGACGGGCAGGCTGGCGACAACACGTGCAAACAGCCCGTGAACGCTTTTCTGCAAGCTGTCGTGTGGCCAGCCGGTGGTCACCAGGCCCAGCACGTCGCGGTCCAACCGTGCCAGGCCGGCCACGTGTTTGTCCATGCGCAGCAGGGCGTGCGCCACCGTGCATAGCATGGTGCACAGGTCGTCCTCCGACTGCTGGCCCAGGGCCACGATGCTGCGAAAACGCATGGCCACCACCTGCATGTCGTGTGCCTCGCTGCGGCTGCGTGCCATGGCCAGTTCGATCATGCCCAGCAGGGCGGTGCGGTTGGGCAGCCCGGTCTGGCCATCGGTGAGTGCCGTGGAGTCCAGCCGGTCGCTCATGTCCGACAGCCGCATCTCGTCTACCAGCGCCTGCACGTGGCCCGACCACTGGGTCTGCCATGTGCTGAACGGGGCGGGCGTGCCCACATGCTCCAGGTAGGTGGCGCCCAGCACCTCTTTGCCGTTCAGCACCGGCACCGCCAGGGCGGGTGCGACCGTGCCGCCTTGGGCCGGGGCAGGGTTGACCCAAGCGGGCCAGGGCTGCTGGGCCAGATCGACCGCTTCGCCGCGTTCGGCCACCGCACTGAGCAGGCGCAGCGGCAGCGCGTCTTCAAGGCCGGGGTGGGCGGGCACACGCACCACCTGGGCGCTGCCATCGGTTTGCCGTGTGACGGCCAGGACGCTGGCGGATGGCTTGTGGTAGATCACCAGGCGCTGGGCGTGCAGGGCGTTGAGCGCGGCCCGGCCCTTGTCGTTCAGGGCCATGTCCAGCGCAATGGCCGGGTGGGTGGTGGGGTGGTCCTGCGCCAGGCCCATGGCCACCATGCGGGCGCGCAGACGCTGGGCCACCGCCGGTGCGCCCCAGGCGTGGTAGCCCTCGCAGGCTTGTGTCAGACGCTCGCGCGCGATGTCGTGCAAGCCCTGCTGGTGGCAAAAGCTGCCGGCGCGTTCGCGGATCAAGGCCAGGTCGTGCCGCGCGCCGGCTTGCGTGGCCCAGGTGATGGCGGTCTCATAGCGTTTGAGCGCAGCGGCCGCCTCACCCATCACGCGCGCGCGCTCGGCCTCCAGCAGCAGGAATTTGTGTCGGAAGTTGGCGGGTGCCTGTTCGGCGGCGGCGCCCAACTGGGCCGCCAGGTCTGCAGTAACCTGCACGGCCCGCATGTTGGCGTGGGTGTCGGTCACGGGAAATTCCACCAACTCGCCCAGTGCGGTGTACAGCCGCAGGTCCATGGACAGCAGCGTGGCGCTGCCGGTCATGGCGTGTTGGGCAGCGCGTGTGCAGGCCTGGCGCACAGCCCCCCAGTCACCCCGGTGCCAGGCCAGTACCGCTTGCAGCGTGTGGCTGGTGAACAGCGAAAAACCGTTCTGTACCGCTTCCTGCCGGGCGATGTCCACACGCTCGTCGAAGTGGCTGCCTTGCAGGTGCAGCGCGGTTTGCGCATCCGGGTCTTGCAGCGCAACCAGGAACTGCAGCCACACCTGGCAATGGCGCCAGGAAAAGTCGTGCCCGAACTGCTCCACCAGCCGGGTGTGGCCGGCGTGCACGTGGGTGAGTTCGTCCAGTGTCTGCACCGCCCAGGCCTTGTCGCAGTAGAGGAAGGCGCCGTAACCCAGGTATTCCTGGTCGCCGCTGATCAGGCAGTTTTCGATGGTGGACAACAAAGGCGTGAGGCTTTCTGCGGATGGCCGTGACCAATGGCGCAAGAAGCCGTAGGCCAGGGTGTTCACCTTGCAGCGCCGGGTGTCGTCGGTGTCGGTTTCGCTCAGGTCCAGCGCCAGTTCGCTCGCTGCAAAACCGGCCTGCCATTGGCCAGTGCCACACAGCACCAGCCCAAAGTTGGTGTAGGCCAAGGCCGTCAGCGGCGAGGCCGGGTGGGCGTTGGCGAGCCCGACCATGGTGAGGATGACGCGGATGTAGCTGTCGAACGAGGTCACGTAGGCGCAGGGCGTGAGCCAGACCAGCACGCGCAAGGCGGCATCCGCCCGGGCGTTGGGTGGGTCGCTCAGGCGCAGCTGCAGCTGGCCCAGGTTGGGCACGGCCGGCCAGTCGGACGGCTGGGCCAGCGGCAACAGCGGCACGTCCAGGCGCGCCAGCGCCCGCTCGCCCAGCGCCAGCGCGGCCGCCATCTGGTTGCGCGCCATCATTCCCTGGATTTGCAACTCCACCACGCGGGTGTGTGTCAGCACATCCAGTTGCAGCTGTTCCAGTTGGTCGGTCAGATCATCCAAGGCCTCGAAGTCTGCCGCCAGGTAGGCTGCCTCGGCCGTTTCCAGCAGCAGCGCCATGTGTGGCGGGTCGGCCTGCCTGTCCGCTGGTGCATCGGTCAGCGCCAGCGCGTGGCGGAAGTGACCCAAGGCCGTGCGTGCCGCGCCGCTGTGCCGGGCCTTGCGCGCGGCCTCGGTGCTCAGGCCCCGCAGCAGCCCACGTTCAGACGCTTCCAAGCGCTCGGGCGACGCCAGTTGGAAGTGCTGCACGATCTCGAACGCGTGTTCGTGCAAGCTGTGGTCGTGGCGGTACTTCGCCGCCAGCGCGCGGCCAATGGCCAGGTGGCGCTGGGCGCGTTCGTTGTCGCTCAGCAGGCGGAAAGCGGCCTGCTGCACAAAGTCGTGGGCGGCGCGCAGGGCCAGCAGTGATTGCGGTGCCAGGCGCTCGTCGAGCAGCACCAGCAGGCCCGCCTGCAGCGCGGGGCGCAGGCAGGCCAGGGTTTCGTCGGGCGTGTGGCCGTACACGGCGGCCAGCGTCTCCAAGTCCATCACCGCGCCCACCAAGGCGCCAGCGGCCAGCAGGTCTTGGCAGGCTGGTGGCAGCTGCTGCATTTGCTGGCCCACCAGTGTCACCGCCGTGGCATCCTTCAGCGTGTGGGTGGCCCGCGCGGCGTCGGCGCGCCAATGGGCCGCCGTGGTATCAAACACCAGGGCCCGCGCCTGCTGCAGCACGCGCAAGGCCTGTAGCAAGGCAAAGGGATTGCCGGTCGTGGCCTGCGCCAGCGCACGGGTCAGCGCGCGGGTGTCCTCTTCGGCGTGCACGCCAGCCAGTGTCAGCAGGGCAGCGATGTCCGCTTCGCCCCAGGGCCGCACGGTGATTTGCCGCAGGTCGGCGCCGTTGTCCTGCAGGTCCCGGATCAGCCGGCTCACGCTGTGGGCCGCGTCCACCGCCTCGCTGCGGTAGACACCCACCACCAGCAGGTGGCGGATGCTGGGGCTGCGGGCGAGCCCACGCAGCAGCCGAAGTGTGGCGTTGTCGGCCCACTGGATGTCGTCGATGACAAGCACCAGGGGCGCATTGCGGTGGGCCAGGGCCTCGATGAAGCGGCCGACCAGCAGTTCAAAGCGAACGCGGCTGGCCTCGCCCGGCAGCTTGGTGGGTGCTGGCTGGGGGCCCAGCAAGGCGGCCAGCCGTGGCAGAAAGTCGAACAACACCGCGGCCTGGGTGCCCAGGCTCTGCAACAGGCGAGACACCGCCACCTGTTGCTGCGCCAGCGGGGCGGCCAGCAGGCCGGCCACCACACCGTCCAGCGCCTGGCCCAGTGCGCTCAAGGGGCGGCTGTTGCCGAACTGGTTGAACTTGCCAGCGGCCACCGTGCTGCCCTGCCGACGCATGGCCTCGGTGGCGTCGCGCACCACGGCCGATTTGCCGCTGCCGGCCAGGCCATCCACCAGCACCAGCACGGGCTGGGCGGTGTGTGGCGTGGGCGTGCCCACGCCTTGGGCGTCGCGTGCGCAGGCCTGGCCGTGGGCGGCCAGCAGGTCGGCCACCTGTTTGTCACGGCCCAGACGCTGCGCGGGCAGCGGCAGGTCCAGCGGCTCGCCCAGCAGGCTGTCGGCGCGCAGGCTGCCGCTGCCCCACAGGGCTTGCAGGTCGGCTGCTGCTGCGGCGGCGCTGCGGTGGCCGCCTGGCAGGCCGGCAAAACACAGGCGCGTCATGGCGTCTACGTGGGCCACGGACAGGCCAGCGATGGCCTGCGGGTGCCAGAACGCGCTGGAGGCCTCTTGCGGCCAGGCGCTCATGGCGGGCATGGCGTGGCCAGTGGACAGTTGGTAGAACAGCGCGCCCAGGTCGCGCAGGTCGCCCAGGATGGTGGCGGTTGCGTTGTCGGCGGGCGTGCCGCCGGTGATGGCCACGCAGCGCACAAAGCGGGCCTGGCCAAAATCCAGCAGGGACACCGCCTGCGCCCTGGGATCCCACACCACATGCTGCGCGTTGACCGCGCCGTGGGCAATGCCTTTCGTTTCCAGCGCCGCCAGCAGCCGCGCGGCGCCCAGTGCGACCGCTTGTGCCAGCGCGGGCGCCGGGTGTGGGCTGCCCGCGCGCAGCAGGCCTTTGGCCAGCGACAGGCCGGGCAGCCAGGGCAAGCGCAGCACCAGATCGTCGCCATCGTGTTCAAGGCCGGCGGAACAGGCCGCGCCGGGCAAATCCAGCCCGCAGGTGATCAGGTGGTGGTTGCGCAGGCACCAGCGCAGCGCTTCATGTTCGGCCTCCGGCCCGGCCCGTTTTTCCACCCATTGGCGGCCGGCGCTGTCGCGCACCACCTGCACATGGCGTTCGGCCTGTGGTCGCGGCCCATTTGCCGCCTGCTTCGATGACATCGTTGCACTCCCTGACTGTTTTTCGTATCACGTTGGAACAGTCTAGAAGTGCCCGCTGGCATTGTCATTTATTGTGAAATTGCCGGGGAATGGCTTGCATATTTGCCATATTGGCCGCGCGTGTTGACACCCATACGCTAACTCAGCGCTGCACCCACACCAGCCGCGCCGCCAGCCCCACAAACACCACCGCCGCCGCGCGGTTGAGCAGGCGCTGAGCGCCAGGCGAGCGGCGCAACCAGCCGCCAATCAGTGCGGCAAACCAGGCGAAGCCACCAAACACCAGCAGCGTGGCCAGCACAAACAGCGCGCCGAGTTGCACCACCTGTTGTGTCACCGCGCCGGCCTCGGGTTGAACGAACTGGGGCAGGAAGGCGAGGAAGAAGATGCCGACCTTGGGGTTGGTGAGGTTCATGACCACACCGCGCGTGTACATGCGCCAACCGCTGCCGGCCGTGGCTTCGGCACTCAAGGCGCTGACCGGTGCATGCCATGCGCCCCAGGCCAGGTAAATGAGGTAGGCCGCGCCCGCCAGTTTGAGCACGGTGAAGGCGATGGGCGAGGCCGCCAGCACGGCGGCCAGGCCCAGGGCCACGGCTGCGGTGTGGCCCAGCAGGCCGGTGCACAGGCCCAGTGTCACCAGCCAGCCGGCGCGCCGCCCGTGGGTGGCAGATTGCATGAGCACAAACACGTTGTCGGGGCCGGGGCTCAGGCCCAGCAGTACCGACACGCCGAAGAAGGCCAGGGCGGTGTCCAGCGGCAGCATGGTCAGCCTCGCAATGCCTTCAGGAGTTTCTGACCGGCGCGGCCGGTGGCCTCAAAACCCAGGCGGGTTTGTTCGGCGCGGATGGCGGCGCGGCTTTTGTCGCCCAGCATGCCGTCGATGGCGCCAATGTCGTGGCCGCGCATGAGCAGCAGGCCTTGCAACTCGCGGCGTTCGGCGCGCGAGAGGCCGGGGTCATCGGTCGGCCAGGGCGTGGCGAAGGGCGCGCCGCCGCGCAGGCGGTCAGACAGGTGGGCGATGGCCAGGCCGTAGCTTTCGGCGGCGTTGTAGCTGTAGACGGCGTCGAAGTTGCGGGTGACGAGGAAGGCCGGGCCGGCGGGGCCTGCCAGCGTCATGAGGCCGGCGCTGCCGCTGGCAGGCAGGGGGCTGCCATCGACACGCCGCAGGCCTTTGGCGGCCCACTCGCTCATGGGGCGCTTGGTGCGCCGGCCCTCGCCCGCGGTGCTGAAGCCGGGCGGCAGCTTCACCTCGTAACCCCAGGGCAAACCGCTTTGCCAGCCCGCCTTTTGCAGAAAATTCCCGGTGGAGGCCAGGGCGTCGGTGGTGCTGTCCATCAGGTCGCGCTTGCCGTCGCCGTCAAAGTCCACCGCCAGGCGCTCGAAGGTGCTGGGCATGAACTGGGTGTGGCCAAAGGCCCCGGCCCATGAGCCGACCAGGCGCTCGGGTGCGATGTCGCCCGCCTGCAGTATGCGCAGCGTGGCGTAGAACTCGCCCCGGAAGTAGGCCTGGCGCCGGCCAAAACACGACAGTGTGCCCAGCGCCTGCGTCAGCGGGTAGCTGCCGAAGCTCTGGCCGAAGTTGCTCTCTACACCCCAGACCGCCACCACCGTGGCCGGGTCCACGCCAAAGCGGGCCTCAACTTTGGCCAGCGTCTCGCGGTGCTGGGCCAGCAGGGCACGGCCTTGCTCCACACGCTCTTCGTCCACCAGGCCGGCCATGTAGTCCCAGATGGGGGTGCGGAATTCGGGCTGGTTGTCCAGCTTCTCGATCACGCTCATGTCGGGCGCGAGGTTTTGGGTGTGGCGGGCGAAGGCGGCGTCGCTCACGCCCGCGGCGCGGGCCGGTGCGCGCAGGCTTGAGAGGCAGCTTTGAAAGGGGTCGGCCGGTTGGCCCCAGGCGGTGGACGTGGTCAGGACGAGGGCGGAGATCAGCAGGGTTCGCATGGGTGTTTCACTGTTCGGTGATGCCGTTGGCGCTCAGGCGCAGCAAGCGTTGGGTGCGGGCCGCCGCGTGGTCGGAGTGGGTGACCAACACCAGGGCGGCGCCGTGCTGTTGGGTCTGCGCCAGCAGCAGGTCCAGCACCTGCTCGGCGGTGTGGGGGTCGAGGTTGCCGGTGGGCTCGTCGGCCAGGATGAGGGCGGGTCGGTGCACCAGCGCGCGGGCGATGGCCACGCGCTGCAGTTGCCCGCCCGAGAGTTGCTGTGGCAGGCGCGCGCCCAGATCGCCCAGCCCCACGGCGCGCAGCACCTCGGCCACGCGGGCGTTGTCGGGGCGCTGTTGCAGCAGCAGGGGGAGGGCCACGTTTTGTGCCACGTCCAGGTGGGGCAACACGTGGAAGGCCTGGAAGACGAAGCCCACGCGGTCACGCCGCAGCAGGGCACGGGCGTTGTCGTCCAGGGCGCTCAAGGGGTGGCCACACAGGCGCACCTCACCGGCGTCCCAGGTGTCGAGGCCGGCCAGGCAGTTGAGCAGGGTGGATTTGCCCACGCCCGATTCGCCCACGATGGCCACGCTCTCGCCGGGTTTCACGCGCAAGCTCACACCTTCGAACACGGTGCTGGTGCCGTAGCGCTTGGCCAGGCCTTCAACCTCAACAACGGCCTCAGCCATGGGCGTCCAGGTGCCGGGCGGCGTGTTGCAACACCTGCGCCAGCGCGTCGGGCGCTTCGCAGGCAATGGGTGTGCGCTGCGGCATGCTGCGCAGCCAGGTGATCTGGCGCTTGGCCAGCTGGCGGGTGGCGGCAATGCCTTGTTCGCGCAGCTGCTGTAGCGCGGCGGGCGTGCCTGCGTCCAGCGCTTCCCAGGCCTGCCGGTAGCCCACACAGCGCATGCTGGGCAGGTCGGGGTGCAGGTCGCCGCGCGCGCGCAGCACCTTCACTTCGTCCAGAAATCCGGCCGCCAGCATGGCGTCGAAACGCTGGGCGATGCGGGTGTGCAACCAGGCGCGGTCGGTGGGCTCCAACGACAGCAGGGCCCCGGCCGGCAGCGGCCAGGCGCCCTTGCGCGCACCCTGCTGTAGCGCCGAGATGGGCTGGCCGCTCACGCGGAACACCTCCAGTGCGCGCGAGATGCGCTGCGAATCGTTGGGGGCCAGGCGGGCGGCGGTGGCGGGGTCCACCTGGGCCAGTTGTGCGTGCAAGGCCGGCCAGCCCTGGGCCAGGGCTTCGACTTCAATGGCGGCGCGCACGTCAGGCTGCGCGGGCGGCATGTCGTCGATGCCGTCGAGCAGGG
>DASUIK010000076.1:0-2933 GCA_036279795.1 Burkholderiaceae bacterium
GAACTGCAATACCTGCGCAACAGCGTGGTGCAACCCAGCATCGCCCTGGGCAACGCCATGGCCGAATTGAGCAAACTGCTCGAAGATGGTGCCAAGAAGGTGTCGGACGACAACACCGATTTGTACGAGCGCAGCCGCAACGTCACCCTGCTGCTCATTCTGGTGGGCGTGGTGGTGGGCATTGGCCTGGGGCTGGTGATCAGCCGCAGCGTCACGGTGCCGGTGCACCAGGCCGTGGAAAACGCCACCCGCATGAGCCAGGGCGACATGTCCGTGCCGATGCACGCTCAAGGTCAGGACGAAGTGGCTCAGTTGCTGCGCGCGCTGGAGAACATGCGCGGCCAGTTCGGGCAAATCGTCAGCCGCATCCGCCAGGGTGCCGAAGGCGTGTCCACCGCCAGCAGCGAAATCGCCGAAGGCAACCAGGACCTGAGCGCACGCACCGAAAGCCAGGCCAGCGCGCTGGAGGAAACCGCCGCGTCGATGGAGGAACTCAGCTCCACCGTTCGCCAGAATGCCGACAACGCCCGCCAGGCCAATCAGCTGGCACAAAGCGCCTCCACCGTGGCGGTGCAAGGTGGTCAGGTGGTCAGCCAGGTGGTGGACACCATGAAGGGCATCAACGACAGCTCGCGCAAGATCGCCGACATCATCTCGGTCATCGACGGCATCGCCTTCCAGACCAACATCCTGGCGCTCAACGCGGCAGTGGAAGCGGCGCGTGCCGGCGAACAGGGTCGGGGTTTTGCGGTGGTTGCCGGCGAGGTGCGTAACCTGGCACAGCGCAGCGCGGCGGCGGCCAAAGAGATCAAAGACCTCATCACCGACAGCGTGGGTCGGGTGGAACAAGGCACGGCGCTGGTGGACAAAGCGGGCACCACCATGGAAGAGGTGGTGGGCAGCATCCGCCGTGTGACGGACATCATGGGCGAGATCAGCGCGGCCAGCGCCGAGCAGAGCGCTGGGGTGGGCCAGATTGGCGAGGCGGTGCAGCAGATGGACCAAGCGACGCAGCAGAACGCGGCGCTGGTGGAAGAGATGGCGGCGGCGGCCAGCAGCTTGCGTGGCCAGGCGGCCGAGCTGGTGCAGGCGGTGGCGGTGTTCAAGCTGTCGCCCGGCGACACCGGCCACCGCGCCAGCGCACCCGCTTCGGCCCCGGTTCAGGCCCTGCACAAACCCCGGCCGGTGAGCAAACCCGCCGCCCCTGCGGCGGCCCCACGCCCGGCCGCTCTGAAAAAGCCGACGCCGGCGCCCAGCACCGCGCGGCTGCCACCCGTGGCTAAGGCCCCAGCGCCCGCCAAGTCGTCTGGCGGCGAGGGCGAGTGGGAATCCTTCTGAGCACAGCCCCGCTGCACTGAGCGTTCGGGAGGCTGGCCTATACTGGCCGCATGAACGAAACGGTACGTTCCGAACACGCCGGAACCAGCAAAAAGAAGGGCTCTGCCAAAGAGCCCACGCGCACCAACGACCCGGCGCGCACCATGGCCAACATCCTGGAAGTGGCCATCGCGGAGTTTTCGCTCAAAGGGCTGGCTGGGGCGCGCATCGACGAGATTGCGGCCGAGACCCACACCAGCAAGCGGATGATCTACTACTACTTCGGGAGCAAGGAAGGTTTGTACCTGGCCGCGCTCGAAGAGTCGTACCGCCGCGTGCGTGAAACCGAAAGTGGCTTGCACCTGGATGACCTCACGCCGGTGGCAGCACTGGAACGGCTGGTGGAATTCACCTTCGACCACCACCACGGCAATGAAAACTACGTGCGCCTGGTGATGGCCGAAAACATCAACCACGGCCAGTTCCTGGCCCAGAGCCAAAGCATCCAGGCGCTCAACGTCCCTGCGATTTCAGCCATCGAGCGCCTGTACGCGCGTGGCCTGGCGGAAGGTATTTTCCGCCCCGGCCTGGACCCGATCGACATCCACGCCTCCATCTCGGCGCTGTGTTTTTTCAACGTTTCCAACCGCTACACCTTTGGCTTGATTTTCAAGCGTGACATGGGCGCACCCGACGTGCTGGCCCAGCGCAAACGCACCATCGTCGACATGGTGCTGCGCTTCGTGAAGGCTTGAGCCACCCCGGTTTCCCAATCAAGGGAAAACCCCAGTTACACAGAAACTAACCAGTTCGTACATTAAGGTCACGCCGTTGACTGGAGTTGCGAATGGTTCAAAAACTGATCACGGGCTACTGCCGCGCCTTGTCGGTGCTGATGGTGGTGTGCCTGGCCCTCATGGTGGTCATGGTGTTTGGCAACGTGGTCATGCGCTACGGCTTCAACTCCGGTCTCACCCTGTCAGAAGAGCTGTCGCGCTGGCTGTTTGTGTGGATGACCTTCCTGGGTGCGGTGGTGGCGCTCAACGAGCGTGGCCACCTGGGCACCGACTCGCTGATCGCCCGCCTGCCGGTGGCTGGGCAAAAGCTTTGCCTGGGACTGAGCCTGCTGAGCATGTTGTGGGTGTGCTGGTTGATTTTTGACGGTGCCTGGGCACAAACCAAGATCAACCTGGACACAACCAGCGCGGTGATGGAGGTGTCCATGGCCTGGTTCTACGCCAGCGGCATGGCCTTTGCGCTACTGGGTGCGCCGGTGTTGTTGCTGATGCTGGTGCGCCTGCTGAGTGGCCGCATGTCGGACGACGAACTGATTGGCGTGCGCGAAAACGAAGACATGCCGCACGGCAAGCCACAGCCCTGAGCCCAGAACCGAGCGAGACATTCCCATGACGATTGCAATATTCCTGGGCGCTCTGCTGGCCGCCATGGCCATTGGCGTGCCCATCGCCTTCTCGCTGCTGCTCAGCGGCGTGGCGCTGATGTGGCACCTGGACATGTTCGACGCGCAGATCCTGGCGCAGAACGTGATTGAGGGCGCCAACAGTTTTCCGCTCCTCGCCGTGCCCTTTTTCATGCTGGCCGGCGAGATCATGAAC
>DASUIK010000077.1:0-12384 GCA_036279795.1 Burkholderiaceae bacterium
GCCCGCCACCACGAGGCGCTTAAGGCCCGACTGCGCCACCGCCGCCAGCGACTTTTTGACCAGCACCTCGACGATGGCGGCCTGGGTGGACGCGGCCACATCGGCCACCACCTGGGGCGGCAGTTGGGCCACCGTGCCCACATCGTGCTGCGCCAGTTGTTTCTTGACCGTGGTCAGCACCGCCGTCTTCAGGCCCGCAAACGAAAAATCCAGATCGCCACTGTGCAGCAGCGGGCGCGGCAACTTGTGCGCCGTCGCGTCGCCCTGCCCGGCCAGGCGCGACAGCGCCGGCCCGCCCGGATAGCCCAAGCCCAGCAGCTTGGCCGATTTGTCGAAAGCCTCGCCGGCCGCGTCGTCGATGGTCTCGCCCAGCAGTTCATAGCGGCCCACGCCATCCACCCGCATGAGCTGCGTGTGACCGCCTGACACCAGCAAGGCCACAAACGGAAACTCGGGTGGATCGGCGCTCAAAAAAGGCGACAGCAAATGCCCTTCCAGGTGGTGAATGCCCAGCACGGGCTTGCCCAGTGCGGCCCCCATGGCCACCGCCACCCCCGCGCCCACCAACAACGCTCCCGCCAAGCCAGGGCCTCGGGTGAAGGCCACCAGGTCCACCTCAGCCAGCGTGCGCCCAGCGCGGGTCAGCACCTCGGTGCTCAACGGCAGCACACGGCGGATGTGGTCGCGGCTGGCCAGCTCGGGCACCACGCCACCATAGGCTTGGTGCATGGCGATCTGGCTGTGCAAAGCGTGCGCCAGCAGGCACGGCACACCCGCCTGTGTGGCGGCAGCGGACGCGTCCACCAGCGCCACGCCGGTTTCGTCGCAAGAAGATTCGATTCCGAGGATCAACATGGTCCCAGTGTAAAAGCCCCGAGGGCACGGATATTGCTGCCGCCACGGGGACATGAAATCCGGACTCCATTTCCTGCTCGCCGCCAAATGCTGCGAAATCGCCGAGTTGCAGCAACTCACGCTCACCGCCGAATTGGTGGATGCGAGCGCACGTCTGGTGCACGAGCTGCAGCGCGAGCGTGGCATGAGCAACCTGTACCTGGGTTCGGCCGGGCAGCGTTTTGGTGCCGAGCGTTTGGCGCAGGTGGCGCAGACGGCACACGCCGAACATGCGTTGCGCCAGCACTTTGACCAGCTGGACACCCAGGCCACGCAGTTGCGCCAGGGCGCGCGGCTGTTTGCGCGCATCGCCTATGTGCTGCACGGCCTGGCTGCGCTGCCGGCCCTGCGCCAGCAGGTGGCGCGCGGTGCGTGGCTGCCCGCGCAGGCCACCGCCGCCTACACGCGGCTCATCGCTGGCCTGCTGGCGGTGATCTTCGAAGCGGCCGACACCGCCAGCGACCCGGCCATTTCGCGTCTGCTGGTGGGGTTTTTCAACTTCATGCAAAGCAAGGAACTGGCCGGCCAGGAACGCGCCACCGGCAGCGCCCTGTTTGCCAGCGGCCAGGCCGACGACGCCGGGCAGCAGCGGCTGACCTATCTGATCGAGTCGCAAGAACGTGCGCTGGAAGTGTTTGCGCAGTTCGCTCCGGGCGAGGCCGTTGCGCTGTGGCAGCGCAGCGACGATCCCAACACCCGAGCCGCGCTGGAACGCATGCGCCGCATGCTGTGCGCCACGGTCGCGGGCGGCGCACTCAACCCGGAGCTGAGCCAACGCTGGTTCGACACCTGCACCGAACGCATGGAGGCCATGAAAGCGGTGGAAGACCACCTCAGCAAAGACCTGCGCGCCTTGTGCCACCAGCGCCGCGAACACCTGGGGCAGGAGCTGCAGGCGCTTGATCAGGTACCCACGAACGCCCTCCCTGTCGGGTTGGACTTTTTTGATGCCACACCAGACGGCTCGCCGTCGCCGGGCTTGCCCCTGGGGACGCAGCTGCAGCACTCGGTGCTGGAGTTGGTGCAGGCCCAGGCTCAGCGGCTACAGGCCATGTCGGCCGAGCTGGACACCACCCGCGCCAGCCTGAACGAACGCAAGCTGGTGGAACGCGCCAAGGGGCTGCTGATGGCACAGCGCCAATTGAGCGAGGCCCAGGCCCACAAGACGCTGCGCCAGCTTGCAATGAACCAGAACCGCCGACTGGTGGACGTGGCCGAAGCTGTGCTGGCACTGGCCGATCTGACCACGGGCACAGTGCACCCACACACGGATGCTGCAACGCACAAATAACGTGCTTGTGCCCCGTCCCGGTGCACAAACAGCCGCTTCCCGCCCAGCGCAAGGGGCAAAACCAGCTGGCACACAAACTGCTTAACAGTTGACGAGGCACCCACCAAGGGCGGTGGGTACCAACCGTCAGCCAGACACAGGACAACGGCGTCCGTATTCGCAGCGCAACCCGCGCTCCGAGACGGACGCCGTTGTGTTTTCCGAACCCGCTTTTTGCCTACAGGAGTTGACCATGGACACACCCGCCAAGCCAGCCACCACCGCCCACAGCTCGCGCCGCGACTTCATCAAGACCGCTGCCGCCGGCACGGCATTGTTCAGCACCCTGGGTCACCACGGTGCCTGGGCCGCCGGCTCGGACGCGCCTGAGAAGAAAGAGGTCAAGATCGGCTTCATCCCGCTGACCGACTGCGCCAGCGTGGTCATGGCCTCGGTGCTGGGCATCGACCAGAAGTACGGCGTCAAGATCATCCCCACCAAAGAGGCGAGCTGGCCCGGCGTGCGCGACAAGCTGGTCAACGGCGAGCTGGACCTGGCCCACGTGCTGTACGGCCTGGTGTACGGCGTGCACCTGGGCACGGCCGGCCCCAAGAAAGACATGGCTGTGCTGATGAACTTGAACCAGAACGGCCAGGCCATCACGCTGAGCAAGAAGCTGGCGGACAAAGGTGCGGTGGACGGCGCCTCGCTGGCCAAGCTGATGGCCACCGACAAACGCGAATACACCTTCGCGCAGACCTTCCCCACCGGCACCCACGCGATGTGGCTGTACTACTGGCTGGCGGCCCACGGCATCAACCCCATGAAAGACGCCAAGGTCATCACCGTGCCGCCACCGCAGATGGTGGCCAACATGCGCGTGGGCAACATGGACGGCTACTGCGTGGGCGAGCCCTGGAACCACCGCGCCATCATGGACGGCATCGGCATCACCGGCACCACCACGCAGGACATCTGGCCCGAGCACCCCGAGAAAGTGCTGGGCACCACCTCGGAGTGGGTGCAGAAGTACCCCAACACTGCGCGCGCCGTGACCGCCGCCATCCTGGAGGCGGGCAAGTGGATCGACGCTGGCCTGCAGAACAAGCTCAAGATGGCCGAAACCATCGCCGACCGCGCCTACGTGAACACCGGCGTGGACGCCATCAACCAGCGCATCCTGGGCCGCTATCAGAACGGCCTGGGCAAGACCTGGGACGACCCCAACCACATGAAGTTTTTCAACGACGGCGCGGTCAACTTCCCCTACCTGAGCGACGGCATGTGGTTCCTCACCCAGCACAAGCGCTGGGGCCTGATCAAGGACCACCCCGACTACCTGGGCACCGCCAAGGCCATCAACCGCATTGACATCTACAAGCAGGCCGCCAGCGCCGCCAAGGTCAGCCTGCCCAAGAGCGAGATGCGCACCCACAAGTTCATCGACGGCGTGAGCTGGGACGGGAAAGACCCGGCCAAGTACGCCGACAGCTTCAAAGTAAAAGCCTGAGGAGCACACCATGGTCAGCGCCGTTTTTCACTCCCCTCTGGACGCGAATGCCGTGAAACCTACCACCACCGCTTTGGCTCCCACACGGCCCGCCGCCAAGGCGGCAGCCGTGGCCACCGCCACGCCCAGCCGCCCGGCCTTTGACTGGCGCGGCCTGTGGCTGCGCGTGTTGCCGCCGATCTTTGGTTTGGGCCTGCTGGTCGGCATCTGGGCCCTGGTGTCGGTGTCCACCGGCAGCAGCATCCCCTCGCCGGCCGTCACCTGGGAGGCTGCACTCAAGCTGTTCAGCGACCCGTTCTACCGCAACGGCCCCAACGACCAGGGCATCGGCTGGAACGTGCTCTCTTCATTGCAGCGGGTGGCGCTGGGCTTTGGGCTGGCGGCGGCGGTGGGCATCCCGGTGGGTTTCATGATTGGGCGCTTCACCTTCCTCTCGCGCATGTTCAACCCGCTGATCAGCCTACTGCGCCCGGTGTCACCGCTGGCCTGGCTGCCCATCGGCTTGCTGGTCTTCAAGGGCGCCAATCCGGCCGCCATCTGGACCATCTTCATCTGCTCCATCTGGCCCATGGTCATCAACACCGCCGTGGGCGTGCAGCGCGTGCCACAGGACTACATGAACGTGGCCCGCGTGCTCAACCTCAGCGAATGGAAGATCCTCACCAAGATTCTTTTCCCCGCCGTGTTGCCCTACATGCTGACCGGTGTGCGCCTGGCCGTAGGCACGGCGTGGCTGGTGATCGTCGCCGCCGAGATGCTGACCGGCGGCGTGGGCATCGGCTTCTGGGTCTGGGACGAGTGGAACAACCTCAACGTCCAGCACATCATCATCGCGATTTTTGTCATCGGCGCCGTGGGACTGGTGCTGGAGTTCGCGCTCATCAAGCTCGCTTCCCTGTTTACCTTTGAAGAGGTGAAGGCATGAACACCAAGTACATCGAAATCCAGAACGTCGAGCAGACCTTCAAGACCAAGAAGGGCCTGTTCCCCGCGCTGCGCGACATCCACCTCACCGTGGCCAAGGGCGAGTTCGTGGCCCTCATCGGCCACTCGGGCTGTGGCAAGTCCACCCTGCTCAACCTGCTGGCCGGGCTGACCGAACCCACACAAGGTGTGCTGCTGTGTGCCAACAAGGAAATAGCCGGCCCAGGCCCCGAGCGCGCGGTGGTGTTCCAGAACCACTCGCTGCTGCCCTGGCTGACCTGCTTCGAGAACATCCACCTGGCGGTGGAGCGCGTGTTCGGCGCCACCGAGAACAAGGCCCAGCTCAAGGCCCGCACCGATGCGGCGCTGGCCCTGGTCGGCCTAACGGCGGCGGCGCAGAAGCGCCCCGGCGAAATCAGCGGCGGCATGAAGCAGCGTGTGGGCATTGCGCGGGCGCTGTCGATGGAGCCCAAGGTGCTGCTGATGGACGAGCCCTTTGGCGCACTGGACGCACTGACCCGCGCCAAGCTGCAGGACGAGCTGCTCGACATCGTGGCCAAGACGCAGGCCACCGTGGTGATGGTGACCCACGACGTGGATGAAGCCGTGCTGTTGAGCGACAAGATCGTGATGATGACCAACGGCCCGGCCGCCACCATCGGCGAGGTGCTCAGCGTGGACCTGCCGCGCCCGCGCAACCGCGTGGCCCTGGCCGACGATGCGCAGTACCAGCACTACCGCAAGGCCGTGATCGACTTCCTCTACACCCGCCAGGGGCACGTGGAAAAAGTGGCCTGAGCCGCCAACTTCAGGCGCTGGGCAACACGCCCAGCACCCGGGTTGCCACCAAATCCAGGCTGGGCCGGGCGATGCCCTGTTTGTCGGTCCACACCTTGGGTGTGAGCGCGCCCGACAGGCTGAGTGCATCGCCATCTGCCAGCGCCAGCAGCGCGGAACACGGCGCTTCGTCAAAGGCAATCACATTGGCGATGAACTCCTCATCGGCCCGGTTGCGGGCCAGCACACGGGCCACCACAAACTCGCGGCCTGTCTTGTCGATGCGCCGCGAGGCATCGCCCATGAGGTGGCCGGCAATGAGTGCTTCGATCATCCGCGTGGCCGCTCATAACCGGCGAGCACCCAGGCCTGGGCCGTGTCCACGTTCAGCTTGAACGTGGGAGCCACCGGCACACAAGCCAGCTCGTCGTCCAGCGCATCCACCGCCCGCAGCGTCGCGGTGGCACCCTCCTCGTCGGGCACGATGCACAGCTCGACCCGAACGCGACGGCCATCGACATCCACAGTGACGTTTTTGTTCAGCGCCGCATGGCGCTGCTGCTCAGAGCGGCGGATGAACTCCTTGGCCGTCTTCACCAGCGTGTTGAACGCAGCGGTGTCCAGCGGCTTCGGGTTCTTCTTGTCGCGTCCCATGGTCCATGGCCCCACCAGGGCCGGCTCGGCTTCACCGTCCAGGTACATGGCCACCGCCCAGCCATCATCGTCTTCGTTCTTGATGACACGGGCGGTCCAGTGTTCATCGCTCCACACGCGGTCTTCGCGGATGGGTGCTTGGGTGTTTTCGCTCATGCGGCGATGGTAACTGGGTGCGTTTGGGATGCAGCCACGCAGCACCTGCCCAACTTGGTGCAACACGCACAACCCTGGGCAGCGGCATGACCTTGAAAGGCGGAGGCAAGCACCGCCAGCGGTTGAGGCCCACGGCTGCCGCGCACGCCGACCACGTGGCACACGTCTTGCATAACCTCTGGCAGACGTGACGACGCGTCGCGCCCCGACCGCAACAGCGGGGCATGTGTGCACAACGCCGTGCATGCGATGGTGAACGTGGCCCGCCCGCAGCGGGTCTTGGAAGGCCTTTGGGCCGAACTGTTGTACCCCTTTTTCTGACCGCCAGGTGAACAGCCCGCGCAAGCGCGTGTGCCATCCCACCTGTGCGCCACAACGTCGTTCGTTTTCAGGCGAAACACACAGGAGTCGTCGCGATGAAAAAATCCAAACTGGTGATGGTGGGCAACGGCATGGCCGGTGTGCGCACGCTGGAGGAGCTGATCAAGATCGCTCCCGAGCTTTACGACATCACGGTCTTCGGCGCCGAGCCCCACCCCAACTACAACCGCATCCTGCTGTCGCCGGTGCTGGCCGGCGAACAGACGCTGGAAGAGATCGTCCTCAACGACTGGTCCTGGTACAGCGACAACGGCGTCACCCTGCACGCCGGCTACAAGGTGACCGAGGTGGACCGCGTCAAGCGCGTCGTGCACGCGGTCAACGCGGCCGGTGACAAGGTGTCGGCCGAATACGACCGCCTGATCATGGCCACCGGCTCCAACCCGTTCATCCTGCCCATTCCGGGCAAAGACCTGAAGGGCGTGCTGGCCTACCGCGACATCGCCGACACCCAGGCCATGATCGACGCCGCCGCCACCTACAAACACGCGGTGGTCATCGGCGGCGGCCTGCTGGGCCTGGAGGCGGCCAACGGCCTGATGAAACGCGGCATGAGCGTGAGCGTGGTGCACGTCTCGCCCTGGCTGATGGAGCGCCAGCTCGACGACGTGGCGGGCAAGCTGCTTCAGAAATCGCTGGAAGAACGGGGCATGAAGTTCCTGATCGGCGCCGACACACAAGAGCTGATCGGCGGCGCGGATGGCCGGGTCACGTCGGTGAAGTTCAAGGACGGCAGCGAGGTGCCGGCCGACCTGGTGGTGATGGCCGTGGGCATACGCCCCAACACCGAGTTGGCCGAAAAGATGCGCCTGCACGTCAACCGCGGCATCGTGGTCAGCGACACCCTGCAAACCGTGACCGACCCGCGCATCTACGCCGTGGGCGAGTGCGCAGCCCACCGGGGCATTGCCTACGGCCTGGTGGCGCCGCTGTTCGAGCAAGGCAAGGTGCTGGCCACACACCTGGCCGAGTTCGGCATCGGCCGCTACACCGGCTCGCTCACATCGACCAAACTCAAGGTGACCGGCATCGACCTGTTCTCGGCCGGCAACTTCATGGGCGGCGAAGGCGCAGAAGAGATCGTGATGAGCGACCCCTTTGGCGGCGTCTACAAGAAGCTGGTGATCCAGGGCGACAAGCTGGTGGGCGCCTGCCTGTACGGCGACACGGTGGACGGCTCCTGGTACTTCAAGCTGCTGCGCGAAGGCCGCAGCGTGGCCGACATCCGCGACAAGCTGATGTTCGGCGAATCCAATATCGGCGATGTGGGCCACGAGGGCCACAACAAGGCCGCCAGCATGCCCGACGAGGCCGAGGTCTGCGGCTGCAACGGGGTGAAGAAAGGCGCCATCTGCAAGGCCATCAAGGACAAGGGCCTGTTTACGCTGGAAGAAGTGCGCAAGCACACCAAGGCCAGCGCCTCGTGTGGTTCCTGCACCGGCCTGGTCGAGCAGATCCTGATGTTCACCGCCGGCGGCGATTACTCGGCCACGCCCAAGCTCAAGGCCATGTGCGCCTGCACCGACCAAGGCCACGCCGCCGTGCGCGAAGCCATTGCCAAGCCCTTGCCCGACGGCAGCAAGCTGCTGACCTCCGCCCAGGTGTTTGCCCACCTGGGCTGGAAGACGCCCAACGGCTGCGCGAGCTGCCGCCCGGCCGTCAACTACTACCTCATCAGCACCTGGCCCAAAGAAGCCAAGGACGACCCACAAAGCCGCTTCATCAACGAACGCGCCCACGCCAATATCCAGAAGGATGGCACCTACAGCGTGATCCCGCGCATGTGGGGCGGCGAGACCACGGCCAGCGAGCTGCGCCGCATTGCCGATGCGGTGGACAAGTACAAGATCCCCACGGTCAAGGTCACCGGCGGCCAGCGCATCGACCTGCTGGGCGTGAAGAAGGAAGACCTGGTCAACGTCTGGAAAGACATTGGCATGCCCAGCGGCCACGCCTACGCCAAGGCGCTGCGAACGGTCAAGACCTGCGTCGGCAGCGAATGGTGCCGCATGGGCACGCAGGACAGCACCCAGATGGGCAAGGACCTGGAGCGCGCGATGTGGCGCATGTACGCACCGCACAAAGTGAAGTTCGCCGTGAGCGGCTGCCCGCGCAACTGCGCCGAGGCCGGCATCAAGGACGTCGGCATCATCGGCGTGGACAGCGGCTGGGAGATGTACATCGCCGGCAACGGCGGCATCAAGACCGAAGTCGCGCACTTTTTCGTCAAGGTAAAAACGGCGGCCGAGGTGCTGGAATACACCGGCGCTTTCTGTGAGCTTTACCGCCAGGAAGGCTGGTACCTCGAGCGCACCGTGCATTTCGTCAATCGCGTAGGCCTGGACTACGTGAAGAAAAAGATCCTGGACGACCACGAGGGCCGCAAGGCGCTGTGGGAGCGGCTGCAATTTGCGCTTGATGGCGAGCCCGATCCCTGGTTTGACTTCAAGGAAGCGGAAGTCGATACCCGGCAGTTTGAAAAACTCGCTGCTGTCTGAAATTTTCAGGGAAAAGTCACTATGTCTGAATGGAAAAAAATCTGCCTGGTCAATGACATCCCGGTGCTCGGCTCGCGCCGGGTGTCGCGCCCGCAGGGCATGGATGTGGCCGTATTCCGCAACGACCAGGACGGCGTCTTTGCGCTGCTGGACCGCTGCCCGCACAAGGGCGGCCCGCTGAGCCAGGGCATTGTGTTTGGCACCAGCGTGGCTTGTCCGCTGCACAACTGGACGATTGGTCTGGCCGACGGCTGCGCCAGGGCGCCTGACGAAGGCTGCACGCAAAAGTTCAGCGTGCATGTCGAAGGCGGCGTGGTGCACCTGGACGCCAACGAACTGGCCACGCTGGCGCTCGATCAACAGGCCGTGGTGGCCGGGCCCGCTGGTAAAAAGCTGCTCCCTGCGTGAATGCTCACATGACTGCTGATGCAACCATGGATGAAAAGGTGAAGGAAACCCGCTCCATCTGCCCCTACTGCGGTGTGGGCTGCGGCGTCATCATTGAATCGCAGGGTGAGCAGATTACCGGCGTCAAAGGTGATCCGGATCACCCTGCCAATTTTGGGCGGCTCTGCACCAAAGGTGCCACGCTGGCCCTGACCGCCTCGGCGCCCGTCACACGGCAAACGCGGCTTTTGTACCCGATGCGGCGCGAGCACCGACACGAAGCCGCCCAACGGGTCTCATGGGACGGCGCACTCGACTTCGCGGCTGAAAGCTTTGCGCAAATCATCCGGGACCATGGGCCCGATGCCGTGGGGTTTTATATTTCGGGGCAGTTGCTCACCGAAGACTATTACGTCTTCAACAAGCTGGCCAAGGGCCTGATTGGCACCAACAATATCGACAGCAACTCGCGCCTGTGCATGAGCAGCGCAGTGGCGGGCTACAAGCAGACCCTGGGCGCCGACGCTCCGCCGAGCTGCTACGACGACGTGAAGCATGCGCAGTGCATCTTCATTGTCGGCAGCAACACGGCCTATGCGCACCCTGTTCTTTTCCGGCGCCTTGAAGATGCCAAGGCGGCCAACCCCGCGCTCAAAATCATCTTTTGCGACCCGCGCCGCACCGACACCGCCGAGATCGCCGACCTGTATCTGCCGATCCTGCCCGGCACCGATGTGTCACTCTTCAACGGCATGCTGCACATCATGCTGTGGGAAGGCTGGACGGACTCTGCCTATATCGCCGCACACACCAGTGGTTTCGAGGCCCTTAAAACCAACGTGCGCGACTACACGCCCGAGTTGGTAGCCCAGACTTGCGGCATCAAAAAAGAAGACCTGGTTGCCGCCGCCAAACTGTTCGCCACGTCGGCCGCGACGCTCAGCCTGTATTGCCAGGGACTGAACCAGTCGAGCAGCGGAACCGCCAAAAATGCAGCGCTGATCAACCTGCACCTCGCCACCGCACAAATTGGCAAAGCCGGTGCCGGACCGTTTTCGCTCACCGGCCAGCCCAACGCCATGGGCGGCCGCGAGGTCGGCGGCATGGCGAACCTGCTAAGTGCCCATCGCGATCTGGCCAATGCCGCGCACCGCGCAGAAGTCGCCGCGCTTTGGGGCATTCGCTCTGTGCCGGAGAAGCCTGGAAAAACAGCCATCGAGATGTTTCAGGCCGCCGCAGACGGAGAAATCAAGGCCTTGTGGATTGCCTGCACCAACCCGGCCCAGTCCATGCCCGACCAGGCGACCGTGCGCCGCGCCTTGGCCCGCGCCGAGCTGGTGATCGTCCAGGAGGCTTTTGCGACCACGGCCACTTGCGACTTTGCCGACCTGTTGTTGCCGGCGACCACCTGGGGCGAAAAGACGGGCACGGTGACCAACAGCGAACGCCGCATCAGCCGCGTGCGGCCTGCTGTCGCAGCGCCCGGCGAAACCCGCCACGACTGGTCGATTGCCGTGGAATTTGCGCAGCGGCTTGAAAAGCGGCGGCAGGAATCTGCGGCCGCAAGGACGCTGTTTCCCTACTCGCTGACCGATGAAGCGGCTGGCGTCGAAGCCATCTGGAACGAGCACCGCGAATCCACGCGGGGCCGCGACCTCGACATCACGGGCATGAGCTACGCCATGCTGGAACAAGCCCCCCAACAATGGCCCCTGAAGCCTGGAGAAACGACGGGAAAACCCCGCTTGTATGAAGACGGCATCTTCCCCACCGCCGACGGCAAGGCGCGCTTTGTCAACACCGTGTACCAGCCGGTGGCGGAGCCGCGCGAATCGCGCTTTCCGTTTTCGCTGACCACCGGGCGCCTGCGCGACCAGTGGCACGGCATGAGCCGCACCGGCACGCTCGGGCGCCTGTTTGGCCATGTGGCGGAACCCTCAATTCAGATGAATGCGCAGGACATGGCTCGGCGCCTGCTCAAAGAGGGCGACCTGGTGCACGTCACCTCCAAGCGCGGCTCCATCGTCGTGCCCCTGCAGGCGTCGCCCGAGGTCGCTGTCAGCCAGGCCTTCATGGCAATGCACTGGGGTGGCGAATATTTGAGCGGCCAATCCAGCAGCGGCTTGCCCCTGGCCGGCATCAACGCCCTTACCACCTCGGCCTGCTGTCCCAGCTCCAAACAGCCGGAGCTCAAGCACGCCGCAGTGAAAATCCTCAAGGCCGAGTTGCCTTGGTCGCTGCTGGCCATGGCCTGGTTGCCGGAGGGCGATGCGCTGGCCGCGCGCGAACAGCTCAAGCGCCTGATGACGGCGTTCCCCTTCACCAGTTGCGTGCCGTTTTCGAACAACACCCCTTTGGCTGACCGCAGTCGTGAGCGCACGGGCGTGCTGTTTCGTGCGGCGGGCCACGAAGCCCCGGCTGACGAGACACTGGCCACCCTGGAGCGCATCCTGGGCCTCAACGGTCTGGACACCCTGCGCTATGCCGACAAAAAAAAAGGCCAGCGCCGCACCGTGCGGCTGGTGCGCATGGGCGAGCAGGCCGAACTGGCCGGCTTCGTACTCGCAGGCGACACCAGCGCCCAGGCCTGGATCACCACGCTACTAAAGGATGAGCTTCCCGCACAGGCTTACGGCCGCCTGTTGCTGCTGCCGGGAGCCAAACCGCCCGTGGCGGTGCAGTCGCGCGGCACGCTGGTGTGCAGCTGCCTCAACGTCACCGACATGGCCATTGACGAGCACCTGTCGGTCGTCAGCCAGGGCGGCGGCTGTCTGGGCACGGATGAGGCACGGCTGGCATCGCTGCAGGATGCCCTGAAGTGCGGCACCCATTGCGGCTCCTGCCTGCCTGAACTCAAACGCCGGGTGCGCTCTGCGCGCGGCAATCCAATAATGAAAATGACCGCAGCACCACGCACGGTCATTCCCATCAAA
>DASUIK010000078.1:0-4493 GCA_036279795.1 Burkholderiaceae bacterium
GCGGGCGGCGTCCTGCTCGATCGGGCCCCACACGTTGTCGCGCAGCACGCGGCCGCTGGCATCGACCGCGTGGGTCATGCCGGCCAGCGCGTTTTTGCTGGTGCGCTCGTTGCCGCTCACCTGCTCGGCGTCGGCGCTGTCGAGGTGGGCGCGGAAGGTGGACACCTCGATCACCTCGCTCAGGCCGCGGTCTTGCCGGCCACGGCCAAACACCACGTGCACGATGCGGAAGCGCCGGCCGATGATGAAGGCGCGGCGGAACAGGCCCTTGACCTGCTCGGGCGTGGCATCGGTGGCAACGTCGAAGTCCTTCGGCTTGAGGCCCAGCAGCAAGTCACGCACAGCGCCGCCCACGATGTAGGCCTGGTAACCGGCGCGATGCAGCGTTTCCACCACGTCCAGTGCGCGCTGGTCCACCAGCGTGGGGTCGATGCCGTGCACCGACACCGGCACATCTTCGCGTTTGCCGAAGCGGGACGCGGCAGGGCTGGACTTGCCCAGCAGCTTGTCAATGAATTTCTTGATCATGGAAGAGGTTCAGTATGCGCCAGCCACGCGCTTGAGCAATGGTCAGCAGACGCTCGTCGGGGTTGGCGGCCACCGGCTCGTGTACGTGTTCGAGCATGGCCAGGTCGTTGATGGAGTCGCTGTAGAAGGTGCTGTGGCCCACGTCGGCCCAGCCCAGGCCGCGCTCTGCCAGCCATTCGGCCACACGAGCCACTTTGCCTTCGCGGAAAGACGGCGTGCCGGCGATCTCGCCGGTGGGATTGCCAGCGGCATCGCGCGCCAGCCGTATGGCGATCAACTCGGCCACACCAAACGCATCGGCGATGGGGCGGGTGACGAATTCGTTGGTGGCGGTGACGATGACCACCGTGTCGCCGGCGGCCTGATGGTGGCGCACCAGTTGCAGCGCCTGGGGCTGGATGTGGGGCAAGACCATCTCGCGCATGAAGTCGGCATGGGCGGCGGCAGCCCGCTCAGGCCCCAGTTCGCGGATCACTTCGGTGGCGAAACGGATGTACTCGGCGATGTCCAGCGTGCCGGCCTTGTACTGGGCGTAAAAGGCATCGTTGGCGCGGCCAAAGGCCTCGGCGTCGCGCCAGCCCTGGGCCACGGTGAATTGGCCCCACGCGTGGTCCGAATCCAGCGGGATCAGCGTGTGGTCCAGGTCAAACAGTGCAAGTCTCATTCGTTCTCTAGCATCGCCTTGATGAGCGGGATGGTGATGGCGCGTTGGGTGCGCAGCGCGTAGGCGTCGAGTTCGTCGAGCAGGGCCATGAGGCTGCCCAAGTCGCGCGAGAAGCGGTTGAGCATGAAGTCCATGACCTCGTCGCCCAGAAAAACGCCCCGTTCGTCGGCGGCGCGGCGCAACACGGCGCGGCGCTCGGCCTCGGCCAAGCCCTGCAATTGGAACACATGCCCCCAACCCAGCCGGGTGCGCAGGTCCTCGCGCAGCTGCAGGTCGGCCGGCGGCCGGTCGGACGTGGCCAGCACCCAGCGGGCCTGGCCGGCGTGGGGGGTCTGTGCGTTGACGAACCAGTTGAAGGCCGCCGCCTGTTGCGCGGCGGTGAACAGGTGGCAATCGTCCATCAGCACGGCGCCCCAGCGGTCGTCAAAAGCGGGCGGGTGGGCCATCTGGGCGTCCAGCCAACCCACCTGCGTGCCCTGCCCCAGCAAGGCCAGGCGCACCGCCTGCAGCAGGTGGGTCTTGCCACAGCCGGATGGCCCCCACAACAAGGTGGGCACCGGGGAGCGCAAGGGATTGTCCACCCACAGCCGCAGGTGTTCCAGCGCCGCTTCATTGCCTTGGGGCGCAAAGTTGTCGAGCGACGGCAGGGGCGCGAGACCGATGTCCAGGGCAAGCTGTTTCACTGGGCATCCCGGTACAAATCACTGTCCACATACAAGGTCTGCAAACGGCGCAAGGCCACCAGCAGCACGGCGCTGGCAGGCAAGGCGATCAGCACCCCCACAAAACCCAGCAGATGGCCAAAGGCCAGCAAGGCAAAAATCACTGCGATGGGGTGCAGGCCGATGCGTTCACCCAACAAACGGGGCGTGAGGTACATGCTTTCGACCACCTGACCGATGGCATAGACCGCGCCCACCAGGGCCACGGCGGTGAGGCTCTGGAACTGCAACAGCGCGGCCAGCAAGGCCAGCACCAGGCCCAGGCCAAAACCCAGGTAGGGCACAAACACCGCCAAGCCAGTGAAAACGCCGATGGGCAAGGCCAGCTTGAGACCACACAGCGCCAGGGCCACCGTGTAGAACACCGCCAAGATGCCCATCACCAGCAGTTGGCCGCGCAGGTACTGGCCCAGCACGGCGTCGGTTTCGTCCAGAAAACGTTGGGTTGCGTCGTGCCAGCGCGGGGGCACCAGGGCCTTGGCCCGGCGCACCATGCCGTCCCAGTCGAGCAGCAGGTAATAAGCCACGATGGGCATGAGGGTGAAGTTGCCCACCAGAGCCAGCACCGCGCTGCCACCGATGCGCAAGGACGACAGCAGGCCATCGATCAACTCGCCCTCGTGACCCGAAATCAGCCGGCGCAAGGTGTCGCGCACCAGGTTGACATCGACCTGCAGATCGATGCCAAAGCGGGTCGCCCAAGGGGCAAGCCAGACGTTGAGGTGCTCCAGCAGCGCGGGCACCTGCTCGCGCAGCAGCGGCAACTGCTTGCTCACCACCGGCACGATGAGCAAGGCCACCGCCACCATCACCAACATGAGCACCGTGATCGCCAGGCCGGCCCCCAGCCAGCGCGGCACACGCCGGGCGTGCATGCGCTCCACCCAGGGGTGCAGGGCGTAGGCCAGCACGGCAGCCAACACAAACGGCATGAGCACCGGCGACAGCACGGCCAGCAGCAGCCAGGCGAGCAGCCCGAGGCCCAGCCAGGCGGCGGCGCGTGTTTGGGCGGGGGTAAATTGCATATGGAGAAATGCCTGACCTTAAAATCGGGCAAATTTTATCGGCCCCGGTCCCCTGGATCGCCGGCCCAGCCCATCGCCTGCCACACCGCCTATCACTGGGCCCCCTCATGAGCAACACCCCCCTCTCCTACAAAGACGCTGGCGTGGACATCGACGCCGGCGATGCCCTGGTCGAACGCATCAAGCCCCTGGCCAAAAAAACCATGCGCGAAGGCGTGCTGGCCGGCATCGGCGGCTTCGGTGCGCTGTTTGAGGTGCCCAAGCGCTACAAAGAGCCAGTGCTGGTGAGCGGTACCGACGGCGTGGGCACCAAGCTCAAGCTGGCCTTTGAGTGGAACAAGCACGACACCGTGGGCATCGACCTGGTGGGCATGAGCGTCAACGACGTGCTGGTGCAAGGCGCCGAACCGCTGTTCTTCCTCGACTACTTCGCCTGCGGCAAGCTGGACGTGGACACCGCCGCCGCTGTGGTGGGCGGCATTGCCAAAGGCTGCGAGCTGAGTGGCTGCGCGCTCATCGGTGGCGAAACCGCCGAGATGCCCGGCATGTACCCCGCCGGCGAATACGACTTGGCCGGCTTCTGCGTCGGCGCGGTCGAGAAATCCAAGATCCTGACCGGCAAAGACGTGAAGCCAGGCGACGTGGTGCTGGGCCTGGCCTCGCACGGTGTGCACTCCAACGGCTTCTCGCTGGTGCGCAAGGTCATCGACCGCGCTGGCAACGACCTGCCCGCCACCCTGGACGGCCAGCCTTTCCGCGACGCCGTCATGGCCCCCACCCGCCTCTACGTCAAGCCCGTGCTGGCCGCGCTGGCCCAGCACCCCATCAAGGCACTGGCCCATATCACTGGCGGTGGCCTGCTGGAGAACATCCCGCGCGTGTTGCCCGAAGGCACCGCCGCCCACCTCAAGAAGGGCAGCTGGCCACAGACCGAGCTGTTCGCCTGGTTGCAGAAGGTCGCCGGCATCGACGACATCGAGATGAACCGCACCTTCAACAACGGCATCGGCATGGTGGTGGTGATCGCTGCCGACGAAGCCGCCGCCTGCGCGGCCACGCTGCGCGCCCAAGGCGAGACGGTCTACGAGATCGGCGCCATCGCACCGCGTGGCGAAGGCGCCGCCGTCGTCGTGTCCTGATCCGTACGACTCTGGTCCGCGGCCGAGCGGACAAAGCCATTCGAGCAAGGAACAATGGGCTTCATTCCCACCCCGAATGAAGCCCATGAAAACCTGTCTCATAGTGATCGATGTTCAGGAGTCCTTCCGGCATCGCCCCTACTTCACCGAACGCGACCTGCCGGCCTACCTGGCCGCGCAGAACGCCCTGATCGAGGGCGCGCGTGCCGCCGGCCTGCCCATCGTGCGCATCTTTCACGTTGATGGCCCCCAGGTGCCGACCAACAGCTTCGCCCTTGAATCGGGCCACGTGCGCCCGCTCGCGGGACTGGCCAATTTCGAGGCCGACGCCACCTTCCACAAAAACCGCCACAGCGCGCTGGTGGGCACGGGCCTTGAGGTGTGGCTGCACCAGAACGGCATCCAGCGCCTGATC
>DASUIK010000079.1:0-5609 GCA_036279795.1 Burkholderiaceae bacterium
GCCAGTGTGGCCATGAAGATGCCCATGGAAGTGGTGGCAAACAGGTGCAGCAACACGCCGCCAAAAAACAGCCACAAGGAGCCGTCAATGGGCACCTGCAGCAGCCCGCGCACCACACCGTTGAGCGACAACGCCGCCGCCGCCAGCACCACCAGGGCCATGGCCCACACCTTGGCCAGCATGATGTCGGTGGGCGTGACCGGCATCACCAGCAGGTGTTCCACCGTGCCGTGTTCGCGCTCGCGGATCAACGCAGCACCGGTGAGGATGATGGACACCATGGTGATCTGCCCCACCAGCTCCATCAGCGAACCGAACCAGGTGTTGGAGCCCGTGGGGTTGAAGCGCACGCGCGCCGCCAATTCCACGGCTTGTGCGGCACTGCCGCGGTAACGCGCCACAAATTCGCCCACCTCGCCCAACACGATTTGCTGGGCAAACGCGCTGGCGGTGAAGGCCTGGCTCATGCGGGTCGCGTCCACGTTGAGCTGCAGCGCGGGCCCACGCCCGGCCAACACGTCGCGCTGGAAGTCGGGCGGGATGACCAGCACCAGGGTGTGGTCGCCGGCGTCCAGCCCCGGGTCGATCTGGTGGTGGGCAATGAGCTGGGGCTGCCCAAAGGCTGGTGGGTAAAAGGCATCGGTGATGCGCAGCGACAGGGCCGACTGGTCCTCGTCCACGATGGCAATCGGTGTGCGGTGAAGGGTCTCGGGCATGGCCGTGCCAGCGCTGTAGACCGCAAAGGTGAAGGTGAACACGATCAGAAACAGCATGGCAGGGTCACGCCACAGGCTCCACAACTCCTTGATGCCCAACCGGTAGATGTTCTGCAAGTGCCGCCACATGTTCAGGCCTCTTGTTTGCGCAGGAGGACAACGGCGGTCAGCATGATGGCGGGCCCGGCGACGGCCAAGGGCCACAGCGATGAGGCCAGGTCGTTCCAGTACAAGGCCTTGTTGAACACGCCCCGGCTCACCGTGACCATGTGGCTGGCGGGGTAGATCTCGCCCAGCCACCGGCCCACGCCCTCCAGCGACGACACCGGGTTGATGAGGCCGGCGTACTGCACGGCCGGGATCATGGTGCCCACCATGGCCACGAACATCGCCGCGATCTGGCTGCGCACCAGGCTGGACGCGAGCAGCCCCATACCCGTGGCACTGAAGGCAAACAACAGCGACGCCAGCGTGAGCACCGGCAGGCTGCCAGTAAGGGGCACGCCGAACAATGTGACGGCCGCCAGCGTCATGAGCCCGAAATTCAGCATGGCCAGCGCCACATACGGCAGTTGTTTGCCGATCAGAAATTCGGCCCGGGTGGTGGGTGTGACGTACAGGTTGATGATAGAGCCCAGCTCCTTTTCGCGCACCACGGCCAGCGCAGTCAGCATGGCGGGCATCATCAGCAGCATCAGCGGGATGATGGCCGGCACCATGGCCGGCAGGCTTTTCACGTCGGGGTTGTAGCGAAAACGGGTTTCCACGTTCACCAGCGCCTGCGATGTGGCACCGGTGCGCTGGGCCAGCTGCGCCGCCAACCAATGCTGGTGCATGCCCATCACGTAGCCGCCCACGGTTTCCGCGCGCTGGGGCATGGCACCGTCCAACCAGGCGCCGATGGCCACGTTTTGGCCGCGTTCGACGTCGCGGGCAAAGCCTGCGGGAATTTCCAGTGCCAGCGAGACCTCGCCGCTGCGCATACGCCGGTCCAGGTCGTGTTCGTCCACCAGCGGTGCCAGTTCGGTGAAGTAGCGCGAGCCCGCGATGTTGTCCACGTAGTTCCGGCTGAGCTGGGTCTGGTCGCGGTCCAGCACGGCAAAACGCATGTCGTTGACGTCCATGTTGATGCCATAGCCCATCACAAACATCAGGAGCAGCGAGCCCAGCAGCGCCAACGTGCCACGCACCGGGTCGCGCCGCAGCTCCAGCGACTCGCGCCAGCTGTAGCTGTAGAGGCGGCGCGCGCTGCGGCGCAGCCGCTCGGCCCAACTGGGGCGAGATGACGGCCGGGTGGCCAACGGCGCTGCCTCGTGGGTGTTGGTCGCCACTATGCCAGCGCCCCCCGCGTCCACCAGGTGCGCAATGAAGGCCTGCTCCAGCGAGGCCGCGCCGCGCTGCGCCACGATCGCTTGTGGCGTGCCGCTGACCAGCACGCGCCCGGCGTGCATGAGCGAAATGCGGTCACAGCGCTCGGCTTCGGCCATGAAGTGGGTGGAGATGAAGATGGTGACGCCGTCGCGCCGGGCCAGGTCCAGCATCAGGCGCCAGAAGTTGTCACGGGCGATCGGGTCCACGCCGGAGGTGGGCTCGTCGAGGATGAGCAGCTCGGGCTGGTGCACCACCGCCACGGCCAACGACAACCGCTGGCGCAGGCCCAGGGGCAGGCGCTCGGGCAACTCGCCTCGGACGCTGTCCAGACCAAAACGCGACAGCATCTGGGACACGCGCTGCGCGATGTGTGCCTCGGGCACGTGGAACAGCCGGGCATGCAACACCAGGTTTTGTTGCACGGTGAGTTCACCGTAGAGCGAAAACGATTGCGACATGTAGCCCACGCGGCGCCGCGTGGCCATATCGCGCGCTTCCACCGGCAGTCCGAACAGCAGGGCCTGACCCTCGCTGGCAGGCAGCAGGCCGGTCAACATTTTCATGGTGGTGGACTTGCCGCAACCGTTGGAGCCCAGAAAGCCGAAGATTTCGCCCCGCCGTATGGAAAAGCTGACCTTGTCGACCGCCACAAAGTCACCGAAGCGCATGGTCAGGTCTCGCGCTTCGATGGCGATGTCCTGGGCCATTGCCGCCGGCAGCGGCTGGTGCACCACCGGTTCATGCCCCTGACGCCGGGCCTCTGGCAACAGGGCGATGAAGGCGGCCTCCAGATCGTGGGTGGCCGTGCGTTGCAGCAGTTGGGCGGGTGTGCCCTGCCCCAGCACACGCCCAGCGTCCATCGCCACCAGCCAGTCGAAACGCTGGGCCTCGTCCATGTAGGCGGTCGCCACCAGCACGGTCATGCCTGGGTGAACTGCGCGGATGTGAGCGATCAGTGTCCAGAACTGAGCCCGGGCGAGCGGATCCACACCGGTGGTGGGCTCGTCCAGGATGAGCAGGTCGGGATCGTGAATCAGTGCGCAGCACAGGCCCAGCTTCTGTTTCATGCCACCTGAAAGCTGGCTCACCGGGCGGGTGAGAAAAGGGGCCAGCCCCGTGGCCTGGGTCAGCTGGCCGATGCGGCGCTGTCGCTCCGCTGCGCCGTGACCAAACAAACGGCCGAAGAACTGCAGGTTCTCCTCCACCGACAGCGTGGGGTAGAGGTTCTTGCCCAAGCCCTGGGGCATGTACGCGATGAGTGGCCCCGCGCGCTGCCGCTCGGCGCTGCGGGCCATGTCGTGGCCCAGCACGGTCACCTCGCCCGTTTGCAATTGCCGCGTGCCAGCCACCAGCGCAAGCAAACTGGATTTGCCCACGCCGTCCGGCCCGATCAAGCCCACCAACTGCCCGGCAGGCAGCTCCAGACTCACGTCATCGAGCGCCTGGACCTTCCCATAGCGCAGGCCAACGCCCTGCAGCCGTGCGGCGCGTCCCGCGTTGCCAGCGCTCACGGAGCGGCCTTGACCGCCAGTTTGTCGGGCCAAGGAACGGAGGGGTCAAGCCGCAGCCAGGCCACACCGGGCAAGCCGGTCTTCACCTGTTCCTGGTGGCGCAACAGGAGTTCGCGCGGCACCTGCGCCCGCACGCGGAACATGAGTTTCTGCCGCTCGCTCGCGGTCTCCACCGTTTTGGGTGTGAATTGGGCCTGCGCCGCCACAAACGACACCTCGGCAGGGATCACGAACTGCGGGGCGGCGTCCAAGACGATGCGCACCTCGCTGCCCAGGGCCACGCGCCCGACCACCGTCTCGGGCAGGAAAAAGCCCATGTAGACATCGGACACGTCGAGCAGGCTCAGCACACGCGCGCCTCCGGCCACCACCTCACCCGGGTGCGCGACCACAAACTGCACACGGCCATCGCGGGGCGCCTTGAGCTCGCCGTCGGCCAGCTCCACGTCAAGCCGTGACACCGCCGCTTCTGCGGCCAACACGCTGGCCTGCGCCGCCGGCACCTGGGTGCGGGCCGCGGCGACGGCCGCTTGGGCCGCGCTGGCCTGGGCGCGCGCGGCGGTCAACGCGGCATCGAGGTTGCTCAGCTTGGCGCGCTCGTCCTCCAGCAACTGATCGGAGTAAAAGCCATCGTTGGCCAGCTGTTCGAAACGGGGTAGCCGCCTGCGGGCGGCGCCCAAGTCGGTTTCGCGCTGCACCACCAACGCCCGAGCGGCCTGGTAAGCGCTTTGTGCCTGGGCCACCTGCATCTCGGCCGCACCCACCGCCTGGCGGGCCTGGAGCACGCGGGCGCGCGCCTCGTCGCGCTGCGACAACAGGCTGTCCACCTGCAATCGCGCCACCACTTGGCCAGCCTTCACAAAATCACCCTCACCCACCAGCACATCCTGCAAGCGCCCGGCCAGCCTGGCGGAGAGCGCAATTTCAGTGGCTTCGATGCGGCCATTGCCGCTGATGAAGCGGGTGTCGGCGGCGGTGTTCTGTTGGGCATTCCAGCGGATAAACGCCAAGCCGGCCAAGCCCACGGCGGCCAGGACAGTCAGTCCGATTTTCCAGCGGATTTTCATGTCGGACATTGTCCGACAGCGAGCCTCAGTGCGCCGCTTTGCCCGGCCAGAAAGCCTTCACACCTTTGACCAGCGTCAACACCAGGCCACCGGCCACAATGCCAACCACCGCGTCAAACAGCGACGGAGCGATCCAGGACAAGGACTGCCCCACGGCTGCTGTGACCGTTTCGCTGGCGTGGTGGAGCAAGGGCAAACCGTGCGACAAGATGCCTCCGCCCACGAGGAACATGGCCGCCGTGCCCGCCACCGACAAGGCCTTCATGAGCCACGGCGCCAGGCGCAGGATGCCGCGCCCCAGGGCCTGGGCGCTGCCCGATGCCGAACGGCTGAGGTGCAACCCGGCGTCATCCAGCTTGACGATGCCCGCCACCAGCCCGTACACGCCCACCGTCATCAGAATGGCGATGCCCACCAGCACCGCCACCCGCGTGCCAAACGGTGCGTTGGCCACCGTGCCCAGGGTGATGGCGATGATTTCAGCCGACAGGATGAAGTCGGTGCGCACCGCGCCTTTGACCTTCTCACGCTCGTAAGCCACCATGTCCACGTCTTGATCCGCCAGCGCCGCCACATGCTTTTCGTGCTGCTGCGCATCGTCTTCGGCCCCGTGCAGGAACTTGTGCACCAGCTTCTCAAAACCCTCGAAACACAGAAACGCGCCGCCCAGCATCAGCAGCGGCGTGACCAGCCAGGGCGCGAAAGCGCTGATCAACAAGGCTGCCGGCACCAGGATGGCCTTGTTCATCAGCGAACCCTTGGCCACCGCGAACACCACCGGCAATTCCCGGTCGGCATTCACACCGGTCACTTGCTGGGCATTGAGCGCCAAGTCATCGCCCAGCACACCGGCGGTTTTTTTGGTCGCGACCTTGGTCAGCACCGCCACGTCGTCGAGCACGCTGGCAATGTCGTCTATGAGTGCAAGCAGGCTGCTGGCCATG
>DASUIK010000080.1:0-3762 GCA_036279795.1 Burkholderiaceae bacterium
TTTGCGGTGATGCAGACCACCTCGCCGCTGGTGGCGCGCAAGAGTTTCTGGACGGTGGTGCAGACCATGGAATCGGTGGGCCTGCGCACCGCGCCTTACCACGCCAACGTGCCCAGCTTCGGCGAATGGGGCTACGTCATCGCGAGCCGCCGCCCCTTCACACCGCCCACGCAGCTGCCGCCCGGGCTGCGCTTTCTCACCCCCGACACCATGCGCCTGCTGTTCAACTTCCCCGCCGACATGGCCCGCGTGCCCGCCGAGGTGAACCGCTTGTCCAACCAGGTGCTGGTGCACACCTACGAGCAGGAGTGGGGCCGGGTGCTGCCGTGACGTCTGGTGTGGCATTCAAGCGCCGTGACGTGTTGGCGTCGGCGGGCGCCCTCGCCCTGGTGGGCTGTGGTGTGGTGCCCGAGATCGCCGGCGGTTTTGTCGGCACCCACCCCGAACGCGGCCATGTGCTGCGTGAGCCCGTTTCGTGCGGGCCCGGCGTCTCCCGCCACACCCGCGTGCTGATCGCTGGCGGTGGCGTGGCCGGCCTGGCTGCCGCGCGCGCGCTGCGCCTGGGTGGTGTGGAGGACTTCGCGCTGCTGGAGCTTGAAGACCAGGCCGGCGGCAACGCCCGCGCCGGCCTCATGGGCGGCATGGTCTGCCCGCTGGGCGCGCACTACCTGCCGGTGCCCGGCGACGACGCCCATGAGGTGCAAGACCTGCTGGAAGAACTGGGCCTGCGCCAGCGCGTGTCCGGCCGCTGGCGCTACGACGAGCGCCACCTGTGCCACAGCCCTCAGGAGCGGCTGTTTTTCCAGGGTCATTGGCAGGAGGGCCTGCTGCCCACAGAAGGCGTGCCACCCGACACCTTGGCCCAGTACCGGCGTTTTGCCCGCCTGGTGCGCGAGGCCATGGCGCAGACGCGTTTTGCCATGCCCACGTTGCGCGCGCCCATCACGCCGCTGAGCCAGGCGCTGGCGCAGCAAACCTTTGCCCAGTGGCTGGACCTGCAAGGCTTGAGCGACCCGCACCTGCGCTGGTATCTGGACTACGCCTGCCGCGACGACTACGGCGCCGGCACGGCTGTGGTGTCGGCCTGGGCCGGCCTTCACTACTTCGCCAGCCGCCATGGTTTCCACGCCCCGGGGGAGGGCGAGGGTGAACTGGACCCCGTGCTGACCTGGCCCGAGGGCAACGCCTGGCTCACGCAGCGCCTGGCCACGCCCTGTGGCGAACGCATCCACACCGGCCGCACCGTGCTGCGCATCGAGGCGCAGAAGCACGGCGTGGCGGTGGACGCGTTGGACCACGCCAGCGGCCGCGTCGAACGTTGGTTGGCCGAAACCTGCGTGGTGGCGCTGCCCGTGTTCGTGGCGGCACGCGTGTTGCAGCCGCTGCCCGACTTCGCGCGCCAGGCCGCGCAACGTCTGATCCACGCCCCCTGGGTGGTGGCCAACCTGCAGCTGCGCGCTCCCTTGCGTGACCGCCCCGGCGCACCGCCCAGCTGGGACAACGTGATCTACGGCAGCGTCGGCCTGGGCTATGTCGACGCCACCCACCAGTCGCTCAACCCGCGCCGTGGCGCCACGGTGCTGACTTGGTACCTGCCGCTGGGTGATGAGGCGGTGGCCGGCCGGCGTGCTCTGCTGGAGCAACCCTGGACCCACTGGCGCGACAGTGCGCTGGCCGAGTTGTCCGTGCCCCACCCGGACCTGCGCGATCAACTGCTGCGCGTGGACATCACCCGCTATGGCCATGCCATGGCCTGCCCCACGCCGGGGCCGCAGATGGGCTGGCCCATGCGCGAGGGCCGCCTGCACTTCGCGCACAGCGACTGGTCGGGTTATTCCGTCTTCGAGGAGGCCTTCACGCGCGGGCACCTGGCGGGCGCCGCCATTGCGGGGCTCAAGGGCTGACGCTGCCGCGTTGCAGCGCCTGCTGCTGCACCTGCTCGGCATCGAACAGCGCCAGCAGCGATGACAACAGCCTGTGCGCCTTGGCCGAATGGTCGGCGCCCAGGTTGCACACGTAGACGTCCAGCGTGGCACCACGTTGCTCAGGCCAGGTGTGCACGCACAGGTGCGACTCGGCCAGCAGCACCGTGGCCGTCACGCCGCCCGGGCCGTGGGGGGTGTCGGGAAAGCGGTGGGCCAGTTGCGCCACCGCCTGCAGGTCCGCGCCGGCCACCATGGCCACGCAGGCAGTCAGCAGGCTGTCGGCATCGGTCAGCCATGCGCCGTCGCAGCGGCAGCCGCGCAAGTCGGCGGTCAGGTGCAGGCCGTTCACGGCAGCTTCAGGTGGCGTACACCGTGTCCAGCGAAGCGAAGCCCTTGACCTCGATCGGGTTGCCGAAGGGGTCGCGGAAGAACATGGTCCACTGCTCGCCGGGTTGGCCGGCGAAGCGCAGCTGGGGCGGCAACACGAAGTCGGTGCCGGCAGCGGTGAGGCGGTCGGCCATGGCCTGCCAGGCCGGTTGCTCCAGGATCAGACCGAAATGCGGCATGGGCACCAGCTTGTCGCCCACGTGGCCGGTGTTGGCGGTGGGGAAAGGCTGTCCCAGGTGCAGCGAGATCTGGTGGCCAAAAAAGTCGAAATCGACCCAGGTGTCGGTGCTGCGTCCTTCGGAGCAGCCCAGCACGCCGCCGTAGAAGCGGCGCGCGGCGTCGAGATCGGTGACGTTGAAGGCGAAGTGGAACAGGCTGCGTGGGGTGCTCATGCGCCCGAGGATAGCGCAGCCTGTGCCGCTCAACGCTGGGTGGGGTCCGCCGCTTTTTGGTCGTACTTGAGGAAGTACTGGCGTGCCATGGCCACCAACTGGGCGTCGGTGGGGTGGTCGGCGTTCACCACGTCGACGATGGCTTTGTCCACCGCATGCGCGTGGTGTTTGCAGAAGTCGCGGAACTCGATCTTGGCTTTGGCCGGGCCAGCCACCAGCACTTCGCTGACACCTTGCAGTGCTTGTGCAATCTCTTCAAAGAACGCCTTGTCGGCGCCCACATGGCCGTGTTTGGGGGTGTGCTGGCTGCGCGCCTTCACACGCTGGGCTTCAACGTGTTCGCGGTCGAACATCAGCACATGGGCTTGGGTGTGGTCCATCCAGACAACGGCGTGGAAAGTGGTCATTCAATCAGCTCCTTTTCAACAAAAAATTCGGTCACATCTTGGGCACGTTCACGCCACCTTGGGCGTGTTCGGCCTTGTCCTGGCAGCCCACGCAGCGCAGGGCGGTGGGGTTGGCGTGCAGGCGGGCGGTGGCAATCGACACGCCGCAGTCCACACACAGGCCGTAACTGCCGTCGGCGATGCGTTTGAGGGCGGCGTCGATGGCCACCAACTCGGCCGATTCGCGCTCTTCCAGCGCGATGCTGAGGTCGCGTTCGGCGTCGGCCTGCGCCCAGTCGTCGCCCACGTTCTCTCGGGCTTCGGCCGCCGCTTCGGCGCGGCCCACGCGTCCACCGCGCTGGGCGCGCAGCTGGGCCAGCACATCGGCGCGCATCTGGCGCAACTGGTCGCCAAAGGTGTCGGAAATGGGGGTGTTCATGGTGTCTCCTGAGGGGGCTGCTGCTTGGGTTTCATCATGCGCTGCCAGGGCGCGGGGCGCCTTGACACACGTCAATCGCATCCGGGATAAGTCCCCCATGGTCAGCACCCGTGGCTTGCGGTAAGCTGGCCCCACGCAGCAAACAACGCGGAGCAAGTCATGAGCGATCCCCTGGGTTTTGGCAAGTACGTGCCTGGTTTCGATTTCTTGCAAAACCTGGCCAAACAGGCGGC
>DASUIK010000081.1:0-5727 GCA_036279795.1 Burkholderiaceae bacterium
TTTGGGCCCGAGGTGCAGCGCCGCATCATGATCGGCACCTACGTGCTGAGCCACGGCTACTACGACGCCTACTACCTCAAGGCCCAGCAGATCCGCCGCCTGATCGCGCAGGACTTCCAGCAGGCCTTCAGCCAGTGCGACGTGATCGCTGGCCCGGTGGCGCCCAGCGTGGCCTGGAAGATTGGTGAGAAGAGTGACGACCCGGTGGCCAACTACCTGGCCGACATCTACACCCTGTCCACCAGCTTGGCCGGCTTGCCCGGCATGAGCGTGCCCGCCGGGTTCGGCGCGGGCAACATGCCCGTGGGCCTGCAGCTCGTGGGCAACTACTTCGACGAGTCGCGCCTGCTGGGCGTGGCCCACGCCTTCCAGCAAGCCACCGATTGGCACACCCGCACCCCCGAGGCCTTCGCATGAGCCAGACGACATCCCTGCTGGTGCACGGCTACGAAGTCGTGATCGGCTTCGAGACCCACGCCCAGCTCTCCACCCAGAGCAAAATTTTCAGCCGCGCGCCCACCGCCTTCGGCGCCGAGCCCAACACCCAGGCCTGCGCGGTTGATCTGGCCTTGCCCGGCACGCTGCCGGTGATGAACAAGGGCGCCGTCGAACGCGCCATCCGCCTGGGCCTGGCCCTGGGTTCGCACATCGCCGAAGAGAGCGTGTTCGCGCGCAAGAACTACTTCTACCCCGATCTGCCCAAGGGCTACCAGATCAGCCAGTTCGAGATCCCGGTGGTGCAGGGCGGTGAGGTGAGCTTCTTCCTGGGCGAAGAGAAAAAGACCGTGCGCCTGGTGCGCGCCCACCTCGAAGAAGACGCGGGCAAGAGCCTGCACGAGGACTTCATTGGCCAGAGCGGCATCGACCTCAACCGCGCCGGCACGCCGCTGCTGGAAATCGTGACCGAGCCCGACATCCGCTCCAGTGCCGAGGCCGTGGCCTACGCCAAGGAACTGCACAAAATCGTCACTTGGATCGGCATCTGCGACGGCAACATGCAGGAAGGCAGCTTCCGTTGTGACGCCAACGTCTCGGTGCGCAAGCCGGGCCAGCCGCTGGGCACGCGCCGCGAGATCAAAAACCTGAACTCCTTCAAGTTCATGCAGCAGGCCATCGACTTTGAGGTGCGCTGGCAGATCGAACAGATCGAGGACGGCAACAAAATCCAGCAGGCCACCGTGCTGTTCGACCCCGACACGGGCGAGACCCGTGCCATGCGCACCAAGGAAGACGCGGCCGACTACCGCTACTTCCCTGACCCCGATCTGCCGCCGCTGGTGATTGGTCGCGACTGGGTGGAGCGCGTCAAGGTCGAGATGCCCGAGCTGCCGCGCGCCATGGCCGAGCGTTTTGTGCGCGATTACGCCCTGCCCGAGTACGACGCCACCATGCTGACGCAGAGCACGGCCATGGCGGCGTTTTTTGAAGCTGCTGCCAAAGCCAGCGGCCAAGCCAAGCTGGTGAGCAACTGGCTGATGGGCGAGTTCTCGCGCCGGCTCAACGCCGAGGAACGCGACATCGCCGCCTCGCCCGTGTCGGCCGAACAACTGGCCGCGTTGGTGGGCCGCATTGCAGATGGCACCATCAGCAACAACGCGGGCAAGCAGGTGTTGGACGTGTTGTGGTCCGATGCGGCCTCGACCGTGGACGCCGTCATCGAGGCCAAGGGTCTCAAGCAGATGAACGACACCGGTGCGCTGGAGAAGATCGTCGAGGACGTCATCGCCGCCAACCCCGACAACGTGGCCCAGGTGCGCGCCGGCAAAGACAAGGCTTTCAACGCGCTCGTCGGTCAGGTCATGAAGGCGAGCAAGGGCAAGGCCAATCCGGCGCAGGCCAACGAGCTGATCAAGAAGAAGCTGGGGCTTTGACGCCCTGATGTCACATCCGCCGCCCGCTGTGCTTCAGCGGGCGGCTTGTCCGGCTGCGGCCTGGGTCCAGAGCCTGCGCAGCTGCTCCAGCTCCGCGTCAAAACGTTCGTTCACCCGCTGCCGTTCGGCGCCCTGCTGCTTCAGCGCGTTCTGTTGCGCGCTCACCAGGCTTTCGTTGTCCTTGATCTTGCGCTTGAGCAGAGGGGGGGCCTTGGCCGGGTCTTTGGCGTAGAAAGCCATCTCATCGTCCAGCCCGGCGCGCAGCTTCACCAATTCTTCGATGCGTTTTTGAATGGTGTTCTCGACCACGTCCACCGACTCCAGGGCTTTGGCGCGTTCCCGTTGGTGTGCGGCCTCGTTGGGGTAGCGCGAGAGCAGGGCGCGCTCTTTGCGCTTCTCCTCTGCCAGCCTGGCCGTTTGCTCCGCGTCGGCTTTGCGTTTGGCGTCCAGTGTGGCGCGTTCCTCGGCTGTGGGTTCGGGCGGGATCACCCGCTTCACGCTGCCACTGGAAGACAGTTCGCGTTGTTCGCGGTCCATGCAAGCCGCGATGGGGCGGTCGGAAGTGATGCGTCGCCCTTGGGCGTCCACACAGGTGAAGATGGCCGCTTGCGCCAGCCCCACCGAGTACCAGGTCAGCGCCAAGGCGCGGGCTATCGAAAGGGCAGACGCGTGGGCTTGGAGCGACATGGTGTGATCCGATGGGTTATTGGACGCCGTAGCGCTCTCGGTAGGCACGCACGCGGGCGCCGTGCTGCGCCACCTCGGGGTCGTTTTGCCGGGTTTCCAGGTACTGCAGCAGGTCCGTCAACTGGGCGATGGCGCAGACCTGCAGGCCCAGGGTGTTGCGCACGTATTGCACAGCGCTGTGGGGCAGGTCGCGTTGCACACCGTCGGAACCGATCTCGGTGGCCATCTCCTGGCGGTCCAGCGCGATCGCCACCGCGCTGGGGGTGGCGCCTGTGGCGCGGATGAGCGCGATGGATTCGCGCGCGGCCGTGCCCGCACTCATCACATCGTCCACGATCAGCACCCGGCCTTTGAGCGGTGCGCCCACCAGGGTGCCGCCTTCGCCATGGTCCTTGGCTTCTTTGCGGTTGTAGGCAAAGGGCACGTTGGTCCCCAAGCGCGCCAGCTCAATGGCCACCGCCGCGCCCAGCGGAATACCCTTGTAGGCAGGGCCAAAGATCATGTCGAACTCGATCCCGCTTTCCAGGATGCGCTTTGCATAGAATGCCGCGAGCCGGCCCAGCTTGGCGCCGTCGTCGAACAGGCCTGCGTTGAAGAAGTAAGGCGACATCCGCCCCGCTTTGGTCTTGAATTCCCCAAAGCGCAGCACGCCCGATTCGACCGAAAATTGCACAAACGCCTGCGCAAGTTCGTCTTGCGTGCCCGAATCCAACATGGGGTCTTCCTTGTTCAAACTCACCAGTCTCAATCTCAACGGCATCCGCTCCGCCGCCACCAAGGGCGTGGAAGACTGGGTTGCCGCCACTGCGCCCGATTGTATTTGTGTGCAGGAGCTCAAGGCACAGGCCCCGGACGTGGCGGGCCGGTTCGAATCGCTGGCCGGTCTCAGAGGGCACTTCCACTTCGCCGAGAAGAAAGGCTATTCGGGTGTGGCCGTCTACAGCCGGCACGAGCCCAGTGACGTCATCGTGGGTTTTGACGGCGGTGAATTCGACGGCGAGGGCCGTTACGTCGAACTGCGTTTTGACACGCCCAGCCAAAAGCGCAGTGTCATCAGCGCCTACTTTCCCAGCGGTTCCTCGGGTGAAGACCGGCAGGCCGCCAAGTTCCGCTTCCTTGATGTGGTCTATCCCCACCTGATGGCGCTGAAGGCCCAGCGCGACTTCATCTTGTGCGGCGATCTCAACATCGCCCACAAGGAACAAGACCTCAAGAACTGGAAAAGCAACCAGAAAAACAGCGGTTTCCTGCCGGAGGAACGCGCCTGGATGACCAAAAGCCTGACCGAAGGTGGCTTGGTGGACGTCTACCGCCAACTGCACCCCGACACCACCGACGCCTGCTACACGTGGTGGAGCAACCGGGGCCAGGCCTACGCCAAAAACGTGGGCTGGCGGTTGGACTACCACTTGGCTTCGCCCGCGTTGGCGGCCCACGCGCGTCAGGCCGACATCTACAAAGACCAGAAGTTTTCCGATCACGCCCCTTTGACCATCGTTTACGAGTTTGGCCTCTGAGCCCCGCCCGTCTGTCACCGGCATGCCGTAGGATGTGCCCAGGTCGCGGGTGACGGACCGCAGTTCCGTGGGTTTGCGCCTGCCGACCCTATTTTTGGGAGCACGATCATGGGTTTTTTCAGCAACATTCTCGAAAAGCTGGGCATCGGTTCGGCCAACGCAGCGCCTGTGCCAGCGCCGGAACTCGCGCCCGATCTCGCTGCGGCGCCCACTGCGGCAGCACCTGCGGCCCCGGTGGTCAACCCCATCGCCATGGTGGATGTGGTGGCTCAACTGGAGCAGCGCGCTGCCGCCAATCCACAAAAGCTCAACTGGCGTACTTCCATTGTGGATTTGCTCAAGCTGCTGGACATGGACAGCAGCCTGGCCGCGCGCAAGGCCCTGGCCGAAGAACTGCACTGCCCGGTGGAAAAAATGGCCGATTCGGCTCAGATGAACATGTGGCTGCACAAAAACGTGCTGGGGCACATCGCCGCCAATGGCGGCAACGTGCCGCGCGAGTTGCTGGACTGAGCGTTTACCGTTGGTCGGCGCGCCCTCAAGTGGCGTGCCGATCGGGCGATACCCAGACATGGATATCACGGATGTCTCACCCACCGCCATGGTCAACGCCGTGGCGGCCAACAAGCAAGCCCAGCTGGAGCAGCAGGTGCAAGTGAGCGTGCTCAAGACCGCGCTTGATGCCCAGGCCAGCGGCGCTTTGGCCTTGTTGCAAGCCATGCCGGCGGTGCTGCCGCTGGCGCCCAGCGGCAGCCTGGGCACACAGGTCAACCTCTACGTTTGAGGTTGGTCGCCGCCCCGCCTGGGCGGCCTGACCGACAATAGCGCATCCCTGTCTCGCGTCTGTTGGACGCCCGCCTCATGCTGCGTTACCACACCGTCCCTGTCACCCCCTTCCAGCAAAATGCCTCCATCGTCTGGTGCGATGAAACCCGGGAGGCCGCCGTCATCGATCCAGGGGGCGATCTGGACCACTTGCTGGCCGAGGCTCAGCGGCTTGATGTGAAGCTGGTGCAGATCTGGCTCACCCATGCCCATATCGACCATGCCGGTGGGACGGCCGAACTGGCCAAACGCCTGAATCTGCCCATCATCGGACCCCATCCGGGCGACCAGTTCTGGATCGACGGTTTACCGCAGCAAAGTGTGATGTTCGGGTTTCCGCCTGCGGGGCACTTCACCCCCACGCGCTGGCTGGCCGATGGCGACACGGTGCAGATCGGCCACTGCACTCTCAACGTGCGCCACTGCCCCGGTCACACCCCCGGCCACGTGGTGTTCCACTCGCCCGACATCCAGCGGGCTTTTGTGGGCGACGTGTTGTTCGCGGGCAGCATTGGGCGCACCGACTTCCCGCAGGGCGACCACGACACATTGATCGCCAGCATCACCCAGCGCCTTTGGCCCATGGGCGATGACACGGTGTTCATCCCCGGTCACGGGCCGGAAAGCAGCTTTGGCCGCGAGCGGCGCAGCAACCCCTACGTGCGCGGCACCTGATCAGCCCCCGCGGCGGGCCTGGTTGTACAGTGCCTCGACCTTGGGCACGTTGTCCTGCAGTTCGCGGATGCGGTCGGGGCCGCTGGGATGGGTGGACAGAAAACCCGGGCCGCTGCCGCCACCACCCGCCTGTGTCATTTTTTGCCACAACG
>DASUIK010000082.1:0-9846 GCA_036279795.1 Burkholderiaceae bacterium
CGCCATTGTTCGGCCAGGGGCTCGCGCGCCACCAGCGCGTCGGCGACGTCCTTGAAAGCGGTCTGAATGGCTTTTTCGTACTGCGCCACGGCAATTTTTTGGGCGGCCTGCGCCGACTCAAGCCCGGCCTGGTTGCGCCCGGCATCGAAGATGGGCAACAGTGCCTGCGGCGCCAGCGTCCAGCCCCAGGAGCCGCTGGAGAACAAGTTAGACAGCTGGTTGCTGGCCGTGCCCACGCTGGCCGTGAGGCTGATGCGTGGGAAAAACGCCGCACGTGCTGCACCGATCTGCGCGTTGCTGGCCACCAGTTGCTGCTCGGCGGCTCGCACATCAGGGCGCTGCAGCAACACGTCGGACGGCAGGCCCACGGGCACCTCCGCCAGGGGCAAGGCGGCATCGAACGCCGGCACACGCGTGACGGGCGCGGCAGGCAAGGCAGCGCCCTGCCCCACCAACAGCGCCAGCGCGTTGGCCTCTTGGGCACGTTGGCGCTGCAGCTGGGCCAGGGTGGCCTGGGCGGACGCCACCAGCGAGTCGGCCTGACGCAGGTCCAGCGCGGTGGCGGTGCCGTTGTCGAAGCGCAGCTTCGTCAGCGACAAGCCGTCCACCCGCGAGGCCAGGGTCTGGCGCGTGAGGGCGATCTGGTCGTCGGTGTTCTGCAGGCCCAGCCAGGCGCTGCTGACCGAGGCCACCAGGCTGACCTGCACCGCCTTGCGGGTTTCTTCGCTCGCCAGGAACTGGGCCAGCGCCGCTTCCTTGAGGCTGGCCACACGGCCGAACAGGTCGATCTCCCAACTGGCCAGGGCCAGGCCCGCCGTGTAGGTGCTGCTGATGCCGTCGCCACTGATGGCCGGCTGGCGGTTGCCAGTGGCCGTCGCGTTGACGGTGGGGAACTGGTCGGCGCGGCGGATCTGGAACTGCGCACGCGCTTGTTCGATCTGCAGCACCGCCACGCGCAGGTCGCGGTTGTTGGCGATGGCCGTCTCGATCAGCGCGCGCAACTCGGGCTCGCGCACGAAGTCCTGCCAGGCCAGATCACGCGCCTGGGTGGTGGCGGGTGCCGTGACAGCCGGAAAAGCCGCGGGCAGATCGACCGTCGGACGTTGGTACACCGGCAGTTGTGAGCAGGCCGACAGCAGACCCGCCAACAACAACACGGCAAGCGACGTGACCCGTCCGGGAACACCGCCGGGCTGACTCTGCCAGACGGCTGGTGTTGCCCCTTGAGGGGTGACGCCGGAGGCGGCGCGGGGAGAGCTAAATTCAATCATGTTTGACCCCCATGTGCTCGGCGTCATGGGCGTGCACGAGCCGCTGGCGCGCACTGCCTTTGAAAATGCCGCGCACGACAACAAAGAAGAGAGGCACAAAAACCACGGCCAGAACGGTACCGGTCAACATGCCACCGATCACACCGGTGCCGATGGCACGCTGGCTGGCAGCGCCCGCGCCGCTGGCGATGGCCAGGGGCAACACACCCAGGGTGAAGGCCAGCGAGGTCATCAGAATCGGGCGGAAACGCAGGTGCGCTGCTTCAAGCGCAGCCTCCACCAGCCCACGGCCCTGCGCCTGCAAGTCCTTGGCGAACTCGATGATCAGGATGGCGTTCTTTGCCGACAAGCCGATGATGGTGATCAGACCGACCTGGAAGTAGACGTCGTTGGCATAGCCCCGGCCCCAGGTGGCGGCGAGCACACCCAAAACGCCCAAGGGCACCACCAGGATCACCGCCAGCGGAATGGTCCAGCTCTCGTACAACGCGGCCAGGCACAGGAACACCGCCAGCACCGCGAAGCCATACAGGATGAGGGCTTGCGAGCCAGCGAGTTTTTCCTCGCGCGACTGCCCGGTCCACTCGAAGCCAAAGCCTTGAGGCAATTGGCCGGCGAGCTTTTCCATCTCGGCCATGGCCGCACCGGTGCTGAAGCCCGGCGCGGCGCTGCCGCTCAGGCGCACGGCTGGGTAGCCGTTGTAGCGCACGGTCTGCATCGGGCCGGTCACCCATTTGGTGGTCGCAAAGGCCGACAGCGGCACCATCTGGCCACGGCTGTTGGGCACGTTGAGCTTGAGCACGTCTTCGGGCTGCATGCGGGCCGTGGCATCGGCCTGCACCACCACACGCTGCAGTCGGCCGCCGTTGGGGAAGTCGTTCACGTAGGCCGAGCCCAGGGCGGTGGAGATGGCGCTGTTGATGCCATCGAAGCCGACACCCAACGCAAAGGCGCGTTCGCGGTCGATGTCCACCTGCAACTGCGGTGCGTCTTCCAGGCCATCGGGCCGCATCTGGGTGATGACCTTGCTTTGCGAGGCCATGCCCAGCAACTGGTTGCGTGCGTTGATCAGCGCATCGTGGCCCAGGCCGGCCCGGTCCTGCAAGCGGAAGCTGAAGCCGGACGACGAACCCAGCTCGGGGATGGGCGGCGGGCTCAGCGGGTAGATGAACGCATCGCGTATGCCCATCAGCGCACCAAAGGCACGGCCCGCCAGCGCCTCGGCGCTGCTGCCGGGTGCGGTGCGTTCTGACCAGTCCTTGAGCGTCACGAAGGCCAGGCCCGCGTTCTGGCCCTGGCCAGAGAAGCTGAAGCCCATCACACCCACCATGCTCTGCACCTCGGGCTGCTTGAGGATGAAGTCCTCAACCTGTTCCATCACGTGGCGCGTGCGCTCCTGCGTTGCGCCCGGGGGCAACTGCACGTTGACGATGATGTTGCCTTGGTCTTCACCCGGCAGGAAGGAAGTGGGCAGGCGCATGTACATCCAGCCCACGGCCACACCGATGGCGAGGTAGATCACCAGGTAACGCGCGGCACGTGGCAGCAGGCGCGCCACAAAACCTTCGTAGCCTTTGGCGGTGCGCGCAAAACCCCGGTTGAACCAGCCGAAGAAACCGGTCTTGGCGTGGGCATGCCCGGCCTCCACCGGCTTGAGCAAGCTGCCGCACAGGGCCGGTGTGAGCGTGAGCGCCAGGAAAGCCGAGAAGGCGATGGACGCCACCATCACGGTGGAGAACTGGCGGTAGATGTTGCCCACCGAGCCGGCGAAGAAGGCCAGCGGCACGAACACCGAAATCAACACCACGGTCACGCCCACGATGGCGCTGGAGATCTGGCCCATGGCCTTGTGGGTGGCCTGCTTGGGCGGCAGGCCCTCCTCGCTCATGATGCGCTCGACGTTCTCCACCACCACGATGGCGTCGTCCACCACGATGCCGATGACCAGCACCATGCCAAACATGGTCAGCACGTTGATGGAATAGCCCATGGCCAGCAACACGCCCATGGTGCCCATCAGCGCCACCGGCACCACGATGGTGGGAATGAGGGTGTAGCGCCAGTTCTGCAGGAACAGGAACATCACCAGGAACACCAGCACGACGGCTTCTACCAGGGTTTCGGCCACCTGCTGGATGGAGATCTTGATGAAACGCGAGCTGTCGTAGGGGATGTCCCACTTCATGCCCTGGGGGAAGAAGCGCTCCAGCTCGGTCATCTTGGCGCGCACCGCCGTGGCCGTGGCCAACGCGTTGCCACTGGGCGAGAGCTGCACACCAATGCCCACCGAAGGCTTGCCGTTGAGGCGCGCCGACGTGGCGTAGGCCTGGCCGCCCAGCTCGATGCGGGCCACGTCTTTCAGGCGCACCGCCGAGCCATCGGCGTTGGCGCGCAAGACCACCTGGCCAAACTGCTCGACGCTGCCCAACTGGCCCTTGACCACCACCGTCGCGGCCATCTGCTGGCCGGCGATGTTGGGCAAGGCGCCAATTTCACCTGCCGACACCTGGGCGTTCTGCGCCCGGATGGCGTTGGTGACATCAGCCGAACTCAGGCCGTAGCCCAAGAGCTTGGCCGGATCGATCCACACCCGCATGGCACGCTCGGAGCCGAACAACTGGACCTGTCCCACACCGGGCAAGCGCTGCAGTTCGGGCACGATGCTGCGGGAGGAATAGTCGCCCAGCGCGACGGGGTCCAGCGCCGGTTCGTCGCTGGAAATCATGGCGAACAACAAGAAGTTGTTGCGGGACTTGTCCACCCGCACACCCTGCTGCGTCACCGCCGAAGGCAGGCGCGGCGTGGCCCTTGAGAGGCGGTTCTGCACCTCCACCTGTGCCAGGTCGGCGTTGGTGCCTTGCTCAAAGCTCAGGGTGATGTTGCCGCTGCCATCGGCCTGCGCCACCGACTCCATGTAGATCAGGCCGGGCGCGCCGTTCATCTCACGCTCGATGACGGACAACACGCTGTCTTCCAGCGTCTGGGCCGAGGCGCCCGGGTAGGCGGTGCTGATGACGATGGCGGGGGGCGCCACCGGTGGGTACTGTGCGATGGGCAGCTGGGTGATGGACACACCGCCCAGCACCAGGATGAACAGCGCGATCACCCACGCGAAGATGGGGCGGTCAATGAAAAATCGGGCCATGCCTCAACTCCCTCAAGGCTTGGCCGCAGCAGTGGGTGCTGCGGTGGCGGGGGCGGCAGGCGTCCAGGGCACAGCCTTCACTGGTGCGGTGGGCGGCAGCATCATCAGCTTCTGGAAGCCATCGACCATCACCTGTTCGCCGGCCTTGAGGCCATCGGTCACCACCCACTGGCCGTTCTGCTGGCCCGAGATCTTCACGGTGCGTGGCACCCGTTTGCCCTCGCCATCGATCACGGTCACGGTATCGCCCTGCTGGGTGCGGGTGACGGCTTGCTGCGGCAGACCAAAGGCATTGCTGGCCTGTGCCTGCTCCAGGCGCACGCGCACGTACAGGCCGGGCAACAACTTGCCACCTGGGTTGGGCACCTCCGCACGCAAGGTCACCTGACCGGTGGTGCTGTCCACCGACAGATCGGCAAACAACAGCTTGCCCATCTGCGGGTGCTCGCTGCCGTCGTCCAGCACCACACGCACCTGCGCGGCCTGGGCACCGCTGCGCTTGAAACGGCCGGCCTCAATGGCGCGGGTCAACTGCAACACCTCGGCGGCCGACTGGGTGAAGTTCACGTACAGCGGGTCGATCTGCTGCACCACCGCCAGCTGGGTGGCCTCGCCCTGCCCCACCAGGGCACCTTCGGTCACCAGCGCGCGGCCGATGCGGCCCGAAATGGGCGAGGTGACGTTGGCGTAGTCGCGGTTGATGCGCGCGGTCTGCACGGCCGCCTGGGCCACCGCCACGTCGGCCTGGGCCAGCTTTTGCGCTGCCTCGGCGTTGACGAAGTCCTGCTGGCTCACGGCGCGCTGCGCCACCAGCGGGCGGTAACGCTCCACCGTGGCGGTGGCCTGGGCCAGGTTGGCCTGCGCCTTGGCCACCTGAGCCTCGGCGCTGGCCAGGGCGGCTGCGTAGGGCGCGGCGTCGATGCGGAACAAGGCCTGGCCGGCCTTCACGTCGCTGCCCTCTTTGAACAGGCGCTGCTGCACGATGCCGGCGGCGCGCGCACGCACCTGGGCCACACGCGAGGCCTCCAGGCGGCCGGGCAGCTCGGTGGTCAGACCCACGTCGCCCGGCTTGACCGTGACCACGCCCACCTCCACCGGCGGCATGCCCCCACCACCACCCGCGCCCTGCGCGGCGGCGTCCTTGCCGCCACAGGCGGACAACAAACCGGCGACGGCCAACACGGCGACCGACAAAACAAAAGGCGCACGCAAACGCGGCGCCAGGGGTTTGACATGCATCAATGCAGACATGGTCAACCTTTGGAGAAATGTGGAATTTGAAACAGCCCGGCAGTATACATACAAGGTTGAATGTATAGTTGCGACGAATTTCAAATGACCCCACAAAAAGGAGAGACATGGTCAGACGGACCAAAGCCGACGCACTGGCCACCCGCGACAAGCTGCTGGACACCGCCGAACTGCTGTTCGGCGAACGTGGGGTGTCACGCACTTCGCTCAACGACATCGCGGTGGCGGCAGGCACCACACGCGGCGCCATTTATTGGCACTTCAAAGACAAGGCGGCACTGTTCAACGCGATGATGGAACGTGTGACGCTGCCACTGGAAGAAGCGCTGAACAACGCTGCTCAACCGCCGGCCGATGGCATCCCCACCGCACCGCTGGCGCGCATGCGCGTGGCCTTTCTCAACGCCCTGCACAAAACGGTGCACGACGCCCAGACGCGCCGTGTGTTCGACATCGCCACCCACAAGGTGGAGTACGTGGAGGAGATGCTGGACGTGCGCGACCGACACCTGAAAGCGCGCGACGACTGCGTGGCCATGACCCGCGCGGGGCTGCTGCAGGCGGCCCGGCTGAGCGACGTGAAGTTGCCCATGCCCGCCATCATGGCAGCCCACGGGCTGCACGCACTGATCGACGGCCTCATCCAGAACTGGCTGCTGGCGCCCGAATCCTTCAACCTGGAGGCCGCTGGCCGCCAGACCTTCGATGCCTACATCGCCGGGCTGGGATTCAAGGGTGCGGACGCCCGCTGATCTTGAGCGGCAACCGCGCACCCAAGCCCACCACCGCACCCGTCACCCAAAACACGCCCGCCGCGCCCACCAAGGCCCCCGCGCTGCCAAACAGCAAGGGCATGAGCACGCTGGAGCCATTGATGGCCATCATGCGCAGGCCCAGCGCCTCGCCATGGCGGTGGGCCGGCGTGATCTGATGCAAGGTGCTCATGATCATGGGCTGCACCGAGCCCAGCGCCACGCCCAGCAGCAGCGACAGCCCGCCCATGGCGATGGCCGAATGCGCCAGCGGGTAGACACAGAACAGCACCGCCGTGACCGCCATGGCCACCGACACCACCACCGCCTCGCGCAGGCGCGAGGCCAGCAGCGGCAACACCAGCCGCACCGCGGTGGCGGCCAAGGCAAACACACCCAGCACCGCGCCAATGGCCGAGGCGCTCATGCCCCGTTCGTGGCCCAGCACTGGCACCAGAAAAGTGTGCACATCCCAACACGAGGACAACAGCCAGTTGACCACCATGAGCCGGCGAAACGGCGGTTCGCGCAAGAGGTCGAAAGAGCGTTGAAGCGAGGCCTGGGCGTCGGGTTCGCGCGGGGGGCCGTCGCGGTGGCGGCGCAGCCACCACCAGCTCAGCAGCGGCAACAGCGCGAGGGCGCCAAAGGCCACACGAAAACCGGCGTGGTCGATGAGCAGACCGGCCGCGAAAGGCCCGGCAAAGTTGGACAGCGCAGGGCCAATGGCCAACCAGCTGAACACCTGCTTGAGCTGGGTGGCGTTGGTGGCCATCAGCCCCGCGTGCCGCTGCAGCGCAATGGTGGCCGAGCCGGTGGCACCACCGGTCATCAAGGCCGCCAGGCACAACACCCCGAACACCGGCCACGCAGCGGCCAGGCCCGCGCCCAGAACCGCCACGGCCACCGCCCAGCGAACCGGCCGGCGCAGGCCATGGCGGTCGGCAAAACGCCCGGCAGGCAAGGCCAGGAACACCTGGGCCAGAGCGAACAAGGCCAGCAGCACACCCACCGCCGCCGGGCTGTAGCCTTCGCGGAGCGCCAGCAAGGGCGCGGCCATGCGGGTACCGGCCATGCACGCGTGCAGGCACACGTGGGCGGCGATCAGGCGCAGCAGCTGGCGTGTCATTCGTCGCCGTCGGGCAGGGGCAGCAAAGCGGCCGAACGTTCGGCGGGCAAAGCCTCCACCTGCTTGAGCGCGCGGCCCATGGCGCGGCTGCGCACCTCGGCCGCGTCCAGCGTATTGAGCACGGTCTGGGTTTGGGTCTTGACCTTGGCCAGCACGTCACCGAACTTGGTGAACTCGGTCTTGACGGCACCCAATACCTGCCAAACCTCGGAGCTGCGTTTTTCCAGGGCCAGGGTGCGAAAACCCATCTGCAGCGAATTGAGCATGGCCAGCAAGGTGGTGGGTCCGGCCAGGGTGACGCGGTGCTCGCGCTGAAGTGCTTCCACCAGGCCCGGGCGGCGCAACACCTCGGCGTACAAGCCTTCGGTGGGCAAAAACAGCAGGGCGAAATCGGTGGTGTGGGGCGGCTCCACGTACTTCTCGGCCATGCTTTTGGCCTCCAGCCGAATGCGGGCTTCCAGCGCCTTGCCGGCGGCCTCTGCGGCCAGTGCGTCGGCGCGCTGCTGGGCATCGAGCAGCCGTTCATAGTCTTCGTTAGGGAACTTGGCGTCGATGGGCAACCAGCAAGGCGCGCCGTCGTCGCCCCGGCCCGGCAGGCGGATGGCGAAGTCCACCACGTTCTTGCTGCCCGGGCGCGTGGGCACCTGGGCGGCGTATTGGTCGGGCGCGAACACCTGCTCCAGCAAGGCGGCCAGCTGGGCTTCGCCGAACATGCCACGCGTCTTGACGTTACTCAGCAGGTGCTTCAAGTCGCCCACGCCCTGGGCCAGGGTCTGCATCTCGCCCAGGCCCTTGTGCACCTGCTCCAGGCGCTCGGCCACCTGCTTGAAGCTTTCGCCCAGGCGCGCCTCCAGCGTGGCGTGCAGCTTCTCGTCCACCGTGGCGCGCATCTCGTCCAGCTTGGCGGCGTTGTTCTGCTGCAACTGCGCGAGTTGTTGCTCCAGCGTGGCACGCACCTCGGCCAGGCGCCGGGCATTGGCCTCGCTGAGGTCCTGCAGCTGGCGGGTCAGCGTGTCGCTCAGCGTGCCACGCAACTGCAAGAGCTGCTGGGCAAACGCATCAATCTGCGCATTCTGGGTGCGTGTGGCCTCGGCGTTCTGCTGCGACAGGCTGCCCTGGAAGGCACTGAGCGTTTGCAGCAACTCCTGCCGCCCGCTGCGGGCCGACTCGGTGACCTCGCGGCGCAGCTCGCGCTCCAGGCGCTCGTTGCCCGTGGTCACAGCGTCCAGCAGCTGTTGGCGACGCAGGGCTTGCTCGGGGGTTTCAGTGGCGGCGGCGGGCTTGCGCAGCAACAGCCAAGCCAGCAGCACCAGGTTGGTGGCACCCATGAGGTAAAGCCACCCGTTCTCGGGAAAAAATGACATCCCCCGATTGTGTGCGTTTTCCCGCCCCGGCTCGCGAGCCCTGGTCATTCACAACTGGAAACACAGCTTACCCAAATCAAACCATACCCCCTACCGTATTTAAGGTTTCTTAAAGATTTGACTCCCAAGCTTGGGTTGCCAATCACGGCAAGTCGAATTTTTGGAGGGGATCCATGGGGCAAACATCGAGAACACCTGGCCGGGGCCTGCTGCGGCTGACCGGCATCGCCATCACACTGAGCGCTGCGCTGGCCGGCTGCGGCGGCGGCTCGGACAGCGGGTTGGCCGACGTGGCCACGGCCGGCAAGACCCGGCCATCGGCCACCACCGCCACGGTGGCGCAACCCACCAACTCAGAGGGGCGGCTGCTGGCCTCCAACTGTTTTCAGTGCCACGGCACGCTGGGCCTGGGTGGGTTCGACAAGATCCGGGGCAGCGAAGCCAGCGAGGTGTTGGAGTTCATGACCAAGACCGCCAACCGCGACATCATGGCCGCGCACGCGCAGGGCTACACGCCCGAGCAGCTGAAAAAAATCATCGCCTACCTTCAACAGTGACCCAGGGAGCACCTCATGACAATCAAGCACATTCCAAACGCTTTCTCCCGTCGCCATGTTCTGGGCGTGGCCGCCAGCGGCCTGGTGGCCAGCCTATTGCCCGGCGCCGGTTGGGCAGACGGCAGCGAATCGAGCACCAGCAGCGGCACGCCGGCCCTGGCCAATACCGGACTGACGGGCAAAAAAGTGGTGGTCGTCGGCGGCGGCATGGCCGGCATGAGTGCCGCCAAGTACCTGCGCCTGTGGGGCGGCAGCGGCGTGACCGTGACGCTGGTGGAGCCAGACGCGCTCTACATCTCCAACATCATGAGCAACCTGGTGCTCAACGGCAGCCGCAACGTGGGCAGCCTGCAATTTGCGCGCGATGCGCTGAGCAGCAA
>DASUIK010000083.1:0-17309 GCA_036279795.1 Burkholderiaceae bacterium
GCACCGGTGGCGGCCACTGCAGCCAGAGCAATCAGAGTCTTTTTCATTGAGAGATTCTCCAAGGTTGAAAAAAGAGGCCGTGGGCATCAGCCCCAAGCCAACCTCCGTTTTGGGAAGTTGCTCCTATTGCACCAGAACCTGAACGGCTGCGCAAAACTTTCCCGGCATTTGAAGCGAGCAATGTTGTTTGAGTGCAACGACGCTGCGACACCAACACTGCGCAAGTGATTTGATAAGCATTTTTAACATTTGATGCAAACATCCGGGGCTTGAAAAAACAGGAGGCGCCCAAAAATCAGCACTCGTTGGACTTGAGTGCTAACATCGCACCATCCACACCGCTTGCCGGTGTGGACTCCAGCTTTCTTACTTGTTATTCATATCCAGGAGATTCCATGAAACTGCGTCCTCTCGCCGACCGCGTGATCGTCAAGCGTCTCGAACAAGAAACCAAGACCGCTTCGGGCATCGTGATCCCCGACAACGCCGCCGAGAAGCCTGATCAAGGTGAAGTGCTGGCCGTCGGCCCGGGCAAAACCAACGACAAGGGCGAAACCAAGTCGCTGTCCGTCAAGGTTGGCGACCGCGTCCTGTTTGGCAAGTACAGCGGCCAGACCGTCAAGGTCGATGGCGACGAACTGCTGGTCATGAAGGAAGACGACCTGTTTGCCGTCGTCGAGAAGTAATTTCCGCCCCACCTATCTCTCTATCTATCTAGGAGTCTGACAAATGGCAGCAAAAGACGTGATTTTTGGCGGCGAAGCCCGTGCCCGCATGGTCGAGGGTGTGAACATCCTGGCCAACGCTGTGAAAGTGACGCTGGGCCCGAAGGGCCGCAACGTGGTGCTGGAGCGCTCCTTCGGCGCCCCCACCGTGACCAAGGACGGTGTGTCCGTGGCCAAGGAAATCGAACTGAAGGACAAGCTGCAGAACATGGGCGCCCAGATGGTCAAGGAAGTGGCTTCCAAGACCTCGGACAACGCCGGTGACGGTACCACCACCGCCACCGTGCTGGCCCAAGCCATCGTGCGCGAAGGCATGAAGTATGTGGCCGCCGGCATGAACCCGATGGACCTGAAGCGTGGCATCGACAAGGCTGTGGAAGCCCTGATCGCCGAGCTGAAGAAGGCCTCCAAGCCCACCACCACCTCCAAGGAAATCGCCCAGGTTGGCTCCATCTCGGCCAACAGCGACTCCTCCATCGGCGAAATCATCGCCAACGCGATGGACAAGGTCGGCAAGGAAGGCGTGATCACCGTGGAAGACGGCAAGTCGCTGCAGAACGAGCTGGATGTCGTCGAAGGCATGCAGTTTGACCGCGGCTACCTGTCGCCCTACTTCATCAACAACCCTGAAAAACAAGCCGCGCTGCTGGACAACCCGTTTGTCCTGCTGTTCGACAAGAAGATCAGCAACATCCGCGACCTGCTGCCCACGCTGGAGCAAGTGGCCAAGGCAGGCCGTCCGCTGCTGATCATTGCCGAAGACGTCGAGGGCGAAGCCCTGGCGACGCTGGTGGTGAACACCATCCGTGGCATCCTGAAGGTCGTGGCAGTGAAGGCACCTGGCTTCGGCGACCGCCGCAAGGCCATGCTGGAAGACATCGCGATCCTGACCGGCGGCAAGGTCATCGCTGAAGAAGTGGGCCTGACCCTGGAAAAGGTCACCCTGGCCGATCTGGGCCAAGCCAAGCGCATCGAAGTGGGCAAGGAAAACACCACCATCATCGACGGTGCTGGCGCCGCCGCTGACATCGAAGCCCGCGTGAAGCAAGTTCGCATCCAGATCGAAGAAGCCACCAGCGACTACGACCGCGAGAAGTTGCAAGAACGCGTGGCCAAGCTGGCCGGCGGTGTGGCCGTCATCAAGGTCGGTGCCGCCACCGAAGTCGAGATGAAGGAAAAGAAGGCCCGCGTGGAAGACGCCCTGCACGCCACCCGTGCTGCTGTGGAAGAAGGCATTGTGGCCGGTGGTGGCGTGGCCCTGCTGCGCGCACGCCAGGCTGCTGGCGCCATCAAGGGTGACAACGCTGACCAAGACGCCGGTATCAAGCTGGTGCTCAAGGCGATCGAAGCGCCCCTGCGCGAAATCGTGGCCAACGCCGGTGGCGAGCCCTCGGTGGTGGTCAACGCCATCCTGGCTGGCAAGGGCAACTACGGCTTCAACGCCGCCAACGACACCTACGGCGACATGATCGAAATGGGCATCCTGGACCCGACCAAGGTGACCCGTACCGCGCTGCAGAACGCCGCTTCGGTGTCCAGCCTGATGCTGACCACCGAGTGCATGGTGGCCGAGTCCCCCAAGGACGACGCGCCTGCCGGCGGCATGCCTGGCGGCATGGGTGGTATGGGCGACATGGGTGGCATGGGCATGTAAGTGCCCCTTGCCTGAGGGTGCATGGCGGCGTTGCAGCCGCTTGCCGTGGCGATGCCACTGTCAGCGCGTCTGCGCCTTGCCCTGCACCCTCATGCTGTGTCGGCGTGGATCACTGCGCTCTGACAACCTCCAAAACAAAAAACCCCGCGAGGCGACTCGCGGGGTTTTTTGCTGGGGCGCCTTGTTCAAGCGGCCTGGTGACCGAGCTTGAACACGCTGATGGCCTGCGCCAACCCATCCGCCTGATGCTTGAGGCTTTCAGCCGCCGCGGCGCTTTCTTCTACCAAGGCCGCGTTCTGTTGCGTCATCTGGTCGAGCTGGCTGACCGCGACGTTGACCTGATCGATACCCTCGGCCTGCTCGCGCGCGGCGTTGCTGATCTCGCCGATGATGGCCTGTACGTTGGCCACGTTCTGCACGATGGCGTCCATCGCCGCACCGGCGTCCTGCACCAGGCGGCTGCCGTCGTCCACCTTGCCCACGCTGTCACCGATCAAGGCTTTGATTTCCTTCGCGGCTTCGGCGCTGCGCTGGGCCAGTGAACGAACCTCGCCCGCCACCACGGCAAAGCCACGCCCCTGCTCGCCAGCACGGGCCGCTTCCACAGCGGCATTGAGCGCGAGTATGTTGGTCTGGAAGGCAATGCCGTCGATCACGCCGATGATGTCGGCAATGCGGCGCGACGAGGCGTTGATGTCGCCCATGGTGGACACCATGCGCTGCATCACGTCGCCGCCCTGCTGCGCCGCGCCAGCCGCAGAAACCACCACAGATTGCGCCTGTTGCGCGGCGTCGGCAGACTGCCGCACCGTGCTGGTGATTTCCTCCATGCTGGCAGCGGTTTCTTCCAGGTTGCTGGCCGCCAGCTCGGTGCGTTGGCTCAAGTCCTGGTTGCCGCTGGCAATCTGGGCACTCGCCGTACCAATGCTGTCGATGGAGGTACGGACTTGGCCAATCACGCGAACCAGCGACTCACTCATGGTGGCCAGCGCCCGCATCATCTCAGCCACCTCGTCCCGGCCGCGCGCCTGCACCGGCAAGCTCAGGTCGCCAGCCGCCACCCGGTTGGCCACCGCCACCGCTTCGGTGATAGGCGCCACCACGGAGCGGCTGATGAACACCGCCATCACCATGCCCAGCCCAGCCAACCCCACCATCAGCGCCAGGCTGATCCAGGTGGCACGGGTGCCTTGCTGGGTGGCCAAGGCTTGCATGGCGTGGGCGTCGTCCGAAATCTGCTCCGCCAGTTCGCGCACCAGCCGAGAGGGTTCGCGGTCCACGCCCTGAACGGCCTTGTCACCCGCCGCACTGTTGTACTGAGCCGTTTCGAAAGCTTTGTACCCTTCTACGTAGCGCCGCGCCATGGTTTGGTGCGCAGCCAGAAACTGCTGCGCCAGCTCGCGGGCCTTGCCCTCAGGAAGTTGCTTGGCCAACTCGCCTGCGCGCTTGGCCACCTCGTACTCGTTTTTGCCAAATGCCGACCAATAGCGCTCGCGCTGCTGGGGGTCGTTGCCACGCAACAGGGTGTTCTTCCACTCCTGCACCTGGGTTTTGAACTGGCTGTCGATTTCGCGCGCCGTGCGCTCACGCTCCAACGAATCCGCCACCTCGGTGTTGAAGCGCTCCAGCGCACTGTTGAGCGCATAAATACCGCCCAGCCCGGCCAACAACATGAGCGACAGGATGGCGCCAAACGCCAGGGGAAGCTTGAGCTTGAGTTTCATAGGCCGGTCCTTGTGGCAGGCGGCCCCACCGACCGCCGCTTCTACGCTAACCCACGGGCGCCGAAACGTAAAGAATATTTCAACATTCGGCGCCAAGCCTGCGTCAGCGGCTCTGAATCAGCACATCCAGCTTGCGTGCATCGGCACAGAATGCGCGGATGCCTTCGGCCAGTTTTTCGGTGGCCATGGCGTCTTCGTTGAGCGCAAAGCGGAAACCCGCCTCGTCGTAAGACACCGGCTCCAGGGGCAACTCGCGTGCCGCAACGGCGTCCAGCACACGGGGCAACGGCGCGTTGTTGGCCGCCAACTCCGCCAGCAACTCGGGGCTGATGGTCAGCAGGTCACAACCCGCCAACGCCTGGATCTGACCAATGTTCCGGAAGCTCGCCCCCATCACCTCGGTGGCGATACCAAACCGTTTGTAATACTCAAAGATGCCACGCACTGAGCGCACGCCCGGGTCGTTCACGCCTGCTTGGGCGGCCTCGTCCCACGCCGAGCCAGCAGACCTCTTGTACCAGTCGTAAATGCGCCCCACAAACGGCGAAATGAGTTGCACCTTGGCCTGGCCACAGGCCACCGCCTGGGCGAACGAAAACAGCAAGGTCAGGTTGGTGCGAATGCCTTCGCGTTCCAAAGCAGCTGCGGCTTGGATGCCCTCCCAGGTCGCCGCCACTTTGATCAACACCCGCTCCTTCGCCACGCCCTCGGCCTGGTACAGCGCAATCAGGCGTTGCGCGCGAGCCACGGTGGCAGCGGTGTCAAAACTCAGTCGCGCGTCCACCTCGGTGGACACACGACCTGGCACCAGCGCCAGAATTTCACAGCCAAAGCGCACCAACAACCGATCCACCAACTCGTCCAGGGTCGCACCCGCGTGCGCCGACACCGTCTGCGCCAGCAGCGGTGCGTAATCGGCTTTCTGCACCGCTTTCAAGATAAGAGAGGGGTTGGTGGTCGCGTCCTGGGGCCGGAAGCTGCCCATCTGCTTGAAGTCGCCGGTGTCGGCCACCACGGTGGTGTATTGCTTGAGTGCGTCGAGCTGGTTCATGGACGGCGATTATCGAATGAAATAAAGTTACGGTTTTGCCCGTCCATCGCACACCATGCTCGATCGCATCAAGGCCTCCCTGCCCTCCCTGGCGCCCGCAGAACAGCGCGTGGCCCAACTGGTGCTGAGCGACCCGCGCCGTTTCGCCCAGTTGCCGGTGTCGGAGTTGGCAGCACGTGCCGAGGTCAGCAAACCCACCGTCATCCGCTTTTGCCGCAGCATGGGCTACGACGGCCTGAGCGATTTCAAGCTCAAACTGGTGGGCACGGTCAGCGAGGGCGTGCCCTTCATCCACCGCAGTGTGGACGTGGACGACAAGACCGGCGACGTGCTGGTCAAGGTGATCGACAACACCGTGGCGGCCTTTCTCAAGTACCGCAACGACGCCTCGACCCACACCATTGAAAAGGCCGCCGACGCCCTGCTGGCGGCGTACCGCAAGGGCAAACGCATCGAGTTCTTTGGCGTTGGCAACTCGGGCGTGGTGGCACAGGACGCACAACACAAGTTTTTCCGCCTGGGCGTGCACACGGTGGCCCACAGCGACGGCCACATGCAGGTGATGAGTGCATCGCTGCTGGGGCCTGGTGACTGCGTGGTGGTGATCTCCAATTCGGGGCGCACACGCGACCTGATGGACGCCACCGACATCGCGCGCAAACACGGCGCCACCACCATCGTCATCACCGCCAGCGGCTCGCCTCTGGCCGCCGCCGGCCACATCCACCTGGCGGCCGACCACCCGGAAGGCTACGACCGCTACAGCCCCATGGTCTCGCGCCTGCTGCACCTGCTCATCATCGACGTGCTGGCCACCACGCTGGCGCTGCGCATTGGCGGCGCCAAGCTGCAGCCCCTGCTCAGCGAGATGAAAAACAACCTGAAAAACAAACGCTACACATGAGTCGGTACGAGCGCCACCACAGACTGGGTACACCGCCGGGCCGGCTTTGCCGGACGGCTGGTGTCGCCCCTTGAGGGGAGGCGCCACAGGCGCTTCGGGGTGGGTTTAAAAATGAATGCCTTGCATCATCTGCTGCAGCGCGGCGGCTTCGGGTGACAGCTGCGGCTTGCCGCTCTTGTCGCCCTTGGCGGCGCTGGAGTCGGGGAACATGCGGAAGCTGGTGTTCATCACAATCTGCGCGATGCGTGGCACGAAGGCGTGCAGCACCTGGCCGAATACACCCATGCGCGTGGCGATACGCACTGGCTTGAAGATGCAGGCCTGGGCGATCAGGTCGGCAGCCTCTTCAGGCGCCAATGTGGGCACGTTGTTGTAGATCTTGGTGGGCGCGATCATGGGCGTACGCACCAGGGGCATGTTGATGGTGGTGAAGGTGATGCCCTGGTCGGCAAACTCGCTGGAGGCGCAGCGCGTCCAGGCATCCAGCGCGGCCTTGCTGGCCACGTAGGCGCTGAATCGCGGCGCGTTGGTCAGCACGCCGATGGAGCTGATGTTGACCACGTGCCCCTTGTGCTTGGCCACCATGCCCGGCAGCAACCCCATGGTCACGCGCAGGCACCCAAAGTAGTTGAGCTGCATGGTGCGCTCGTAGTCGTGGAAGCGGTCGTAGCTGCTTTCAATGGCGCGGCGGATGGAGCGGCCGGCGTTGTTGATGAGGAAATCCACGCCGCCGTGTTTTTCGATCAGCAGTTGCACAAAGCGGTCACAGTCGGCCATGTCGGCGATATCAGCGGGGTAGGCCACAAACTGGTAGCCCTTGCCACGCGCTTCCGCGCAGGCCTCGTCCAGTTTGTCCTGATCGCGCCCACAAATGATGGTGGTGGCGCCGGCCTCGGCAAACTTGTGCGCGGCCGCCAGGCCAATGCCTGAGCTGCCGCCTGTGATCAGCACCACCTTGCCGCCCACCGTGCCCTTGAGGCTACGGTCGATCTGCAGGTCTGGGTCGAGGTGGCGCTCCCAGTAGTCCCACAGGCGCCACGCGTAGTCCTTGAGGTTGGGGCAGGTCACGCCGCTGCCCTTGAGCGCGGCGGTGGTTTCACGGCAGTCAAATCGTGTGGGGTAGTTCACGAAGGTCAGCATGTCCTCGGGCAGCCCCAAATCGGACATCACCGCGTTGCGGATACGTCGCACCGGCGCCAGCGCCATCAGCCCCTTTTTCACGCTTTTAGGAATGAAGCCCAGCAGCGCGGCGTTGACGAACAGGTTCATGCGCGGTGCGTGGGCCGCGCGGCTGAAGATATCCAGCACGTCGCCCACGCGGTAACCCACCGGGTCCACCAGGTGGAAACAGCGCCCGGCCACGTCCTTTTGGTGACTGATGATGTTGAGGGCATCGACCACGAAGTCCACCGGCACGATGTTGATGCGCCCACCCTCCAGCCCCACGCTGGGCATCCACGGCGGCAGGATCTGGCGCATGCGCTGGATCAGCTTGAAGAAGTAGTAGGGGCCGTCGATCTTGTCCATCTCGCCCGTGGTGCTGTCGCCCACCACCATGGCCGGCCGGTAGACCGTCCACGCGCCCTTGCACTCCTGACGCACGATTTTTTCGCTCTCGTGCTTGGTCATGAAGTACGGGTGATCGAGGTTCTCGGCCTCGTCGAACATGTCCTCGCGAAACACGCCTTCGTACAAGCCGGCCGCAGCGATGGACGAGACATGGTGGAAATGGCCCGCGTCAATGGCCTTGGCCAGCTCCACGGTGTGACGTGTGCCCTCGACGTTGACGGCCACCTGGCTGTCCTCGTCGGCACTCAGGTCGTACACCGCCGCCAAGTGGAAGAAGTGGTCCACTTGCCCCTTGAGCTTCTTGATGTCCTCGGCCGACACGCCCAACTTGCGCGCAGTCAGATCACCCACCACCGGCTGCGCCCGCGCCGCACCCACACCCCAGTGGCTGCGCAACTCAGCGACCTTGCCCAGGCTTTCCTGGCGAATCAGAAAAGAAACGGTGCTGCCTTTGCGCTCCAGCAGCTTCTTGACCAGACGCTTGCCAATGAACCCCGTGGCTCCGGTGACGAAATAGTGCATGCTTTTATCTCCAGTGAAGCGGGCATTGTCAACCGCCCATGCCGTGCCCGCGTTCAGCAAAAACCCGAGCCGCGATTGGAGTGCGCGCCCCAGCGTTTTAGTTGCCCTCCCCTACACAATGAGAGACCGCCTTCGTACAGTGCAGCCACTCACCCCCCTTTGGAGAACACAGCATGGTCAAGAAACTGCAAAAAATCAGCGCCCAGAAGAAGGGCTCCACCGACGCCGCACGTGGCCCCCTGGCTGGCGCCATCAAGGATTCGGCTCAACAGATCTGGCTGGCTGGCCTCGGCGCGTTTGCCAAGGCACAGGAAGAAGGCGGCAAGGTGTTCGACACCCTGGTGAAAGAAGGCCTGAGCATCCAGCGCAAGACCCAATCGGTGGCCGAAGAACGCATCAACGAAGCCACCAGCCGCATGAGCGACATGGCCAACGGCATCTCCTCCAAAGCGGCGGGCCAGTGGGACAAGCTGGAAAACATCTTTGAAGAGCGCGTAGCCAAGGCATTGAACAAGCTGGGCGTGCCCTCGGCCAAGGATGTGGACGCCCTGATCGCCCGCATCGACGAACTCAACCGCCACGTGCAGCAGCTCAGCGGCAAAGGCAAAGCGGCAGCCAAGCCTGCGGCCAAGGCAGCCAGCAAGGCCGCGCCAGCCAAAAAAGCAGCACCCAAAGCCGCAAGCAAGCCCGCAGCCAAAGCCGCCCCCAAGGCAGCTGCAAAGCCGGTGGCCAAAGCGCCCGCTCGCAAGGCCGCTGCACGCAAAAGCGCTGCCCCGGTGACCACGCCCGCAGCAGACGCCGCCGCTTGATCGGCCGTCCAAGCCATGAAGCACCAGGGGCGTTCAACGCCCCTTTTTTGCGCCCGTCGCGCTTGCTGCAATGCAGCAAGTTGCGCGCTCTCAGCGATCTACACTTGACCCCATGAGCCGTTCCGCACCGACCGCGTCCCGACGCCACCGCGCACGACCTTCAGAACGGCCCCGCGTGGCACTGGCGCTGGCCGGCGGTGGCCCGCTGGGGGCCACCTTCGAGATCGGGGCACTGTGCGCTTTGGCCGATGCACTGGACGGCCTGGACCTCAACGGATGCGATCACTACGTGGGCGTGTCGGCCGGCGGCTTCGTGGCCGCCGCCCTGGCCAATGGCATCACGCCCCGCGCACTGTGTGCGGCTTTCATCGAAGGGCAAGGCGAAGACGCACAAGGCTTCAACCCCAACGACCTCATGCAACCGGCTTACGCCGAAATCGCGCGGCGCGCGGCGTCTGTGCCAGGCTTGCTGCTGGGGGCCACCTGGGATCTGCTGCAAGGCAAACCGTTGAGCCGCGCCCTGGAGCGCCTGGGCCCGGCCCTGCCCACCGGCCTGCTCGACAACGAAGCGGTGCACCGCCAACTGCAACACCTGTTCGAGCAACCGGGCCGCAGCAACGACTTCCGCCAGTTGCGTTCACGCCTGACGCTGGTGGCCACCCACCTCAACAGCGGCCAGGCCACCCCCTTTGGCCGCCCAGGCTGGGACCACGTGCCCATCTCGCGCGCGGTGCAGGCCAGCGCTGCCCTGCCCGGCCTGTTTCCGCCGGTGGCCATCGACGGTGAGCAGTACGTTGACGGTGCGCTCAAAAAAACCGTGCATGCCACCGTGGCGCTGGACGAAGGCATGGACCTGCTGATCTGCCTGAACCCCTTGGTGCCATTCGACGCCTCACGCCCCCAGCGGCGGCTGAGCCCGCGCATTCCCTCGCTCGTCGACGGCGGCTTGCCGGCGGTGATGAGCCAGACCTTCCGCGCCCTGATCCACTCGCGCATGGCACTGGGCTTCAAGCACTACGAGCGGCTCTACCCCCGCACCGACATCCTGCTCATCGAACCCGAGCCCCACGACGCTGAACTGTTCTTCGCCAACACCTTCAGCTACCACCAGCGCCGCGAGATGGCGGAACACGTCTACCAGCAAACGCTGCAATGGTTGCGCCAGCGCCGGGCCAGCCTGAGGCCCCAACTGGCCCGCCATGGCATCACCCTGCGCGACGCGGTGCTCGACAACCCGCAGCAACACCTGCTGTCGCCCGTCCGCCCACGCCACCGCCTGGGCCAGGCCTTGGCGCGCCTGCAGGACACGGTGGACGAACTGCAGCACACCCTGAACCAGCGCGGTGCGCTGGCCTGAACAAACAATGGTCAAAAAAGCCCCGCGCCGCACCGCCGAACGCATCCTGGAGGTGACGCTGGACCTGTTCAACCGCTTCGGTGAACCCAACGTCTCCACCACCCTGATCTCTTCGGAGCTGGGCATCAGCCCCGGCAACCTGTACTACCACTACCCGGCCAAGGACGAGCTGATCAACTCGCTGTTCGACCGCTTCGAGAAGTCGCTCAACGAACTGCTCAACGCGGCCGACGACGTGCGCAACGTGGAGGACGCCTGGTTCTTCATGCACAGCCTGTTCGAGCGCATCTGGCAGTACCGCTTTCTGTACCGCGACCTCAACGACCTGCTGAGCAAAAACCACCGGCTGGAAACCCATTTCCAGACCGCGCTGAAAAACAAATCGCGTGCGGTGCGCGCGTTGCTGGCCGGCATGGTGCGTGGTGGCGCGGTGCAGATCGACACACGCGAAATCGCCCCCACCGCCCACAGCATGGTGGTGGTGGCCACCTACTGGCTCAGCTACGAATACGTGCGCGCACCCCGTCACGCCCTGGAACCCGGCAACGCCGAGCAGGCCCTGCTGCGCGGCGCCCACCACACGCTGCACTTGCTGGCGCCGTACCTGGAACCCAGCCAGCGCGCCCATTTGCTGGGCCTGGCCGGCGCCTACGACAATGACTTTTGACACGACCCACGAGGAGACACGCCATGGCCAAATGGACCGCCTTCCCCCACACCGGCGACTACAGCTGGGATGCCGCCAGCTTGAAAAAACAATGGGCGCGACTGCACCGGGGCGACTGCGAACCCCAGCCCAAAGACGCCGCGGTGCTGGCCGCCTGGGTGCTGTTCCACAACGGCGAATTCCAGAAAGCAGCCGAGGCCGGTGCCAAGGCTGGCGGCGGTGGCATCACCGTGGCCAACAAAGCCACCGCCATCTACGCCAACTACTTGGAAGCCAAGGAAAAGGCCAAGCTGGACCTCTTCATGCAGGTGGCCGAGCAGGCCGAAGCCCAACAGGTCGCAGAACCCGACAACCCCAACGCCTGGTACTGGCAGGCCTACGCCCTGGGCCGCTACAGCCAGGGCATCAGCGTGGCCAAGGCACTGGCCCAGGGCCTGGGTGGCAAGGTCAAGGCGGCGCTGGAGCGGACCATTGAGCTCGAACCCAAACACGCCGATGCGCACGTTGCCCTGGGCACCTTCCACGCCGAGGTGATCGACAAGGTGGGCTCGCTGATCGGCGGCATGACCTATGGCGCCAAGAAGGACACCGGGCTCAAGCTGTTCCAGGCCGCCATCAAGCTCAATCCCACGTCGGCCATCGCCAAGGTCGAATACGCCAACGGTCTGGTCATGCTGGAAGGCGACAAACGAATGAAAGAAGCCACCCAGCTTTATGAAGAGGCCGCAGCTTGTGAGCCGCTGGATGCGATGGAGCGGCTCGATGTGGACATGGCGCGCGAGGAACTTGAAGACGAGTGAGCCAGTGGCTCAGTCTTCCAGACCCCACGGCAGCATCAGCGAGAGGGTGAGCAGCTTCTGAAACTCGGGCTCGAAGCGATCGATGATCTGCTGAGGCTCGGGGCACAGGCCGGCGTCGGTGATGAGCCCAAACTGCACCCCGCCGCCGTAGCTGAGGATGGACACGCCCACCCCGATGTCGCCCGAGGCGGGCACCCAAAACATGTTCTGCTCCAGCGTGGCGCCACACAGCTGCAGTTTTTGAACCGGCCCCGGCACATTGGTCATCACGGCCGTGGTCTTGCGGTGGAACAAGGCCAACAACAAGTCCTGCACCGGCTTGGCCAGCGCCCCCGCCACCGACAACACGCCATACACCAACAGCGGTTGGGTGCTGCCCTTGAGCCCATGCATGCGGCGGCGCACCTCGTACAGGCGCTCCACCGGGTTCGCCAAGCCCAGTGGCAGCACCAGTGGCACCAGGCCAAAGCGGTTGCCCAACTGCCAGGCCTTGTCCAGTGGCCGCAAGTTGACCGGCACCATGGCGCGGATTTCCTTGCCCGTCGTGGCTTCGCCCTGGTCGCGCAAATAGGCGCCCAACGCACCGGCCACGCAGGTCAACAACACATCGTTGACCGAACAGCCCAAGGCCTTGCCAATCGATTTGACGTGGTCCAGTGGCACCGGCTCGCACCAGGCGACGCGCTTAAACGGACTGGCCAAGCCCTTGAGGCCGGTCGGTGAGTCGTCGGGCATGAGCACCAGTTCGGCCAGGTCGCTGAGCACCTGTCCACCCAGTCGCGCGAGATCGGCCGACTGACCCAGGGTTTCAAACAGGCCTTCTTGGGGCCGCGAGAGCAAGTCCAGCGATTTGGCAGCACCGTCGCCGGCCAGGTTCAAGGCCTTGACGGTCGCGCCGGTCAAGGGTTTGAGCACGTTGCCAGCAAGCCAGGTTTCGATGGCACCCAGTGGGTCTGCGGCCTCGGTCGGCGCGCCACGTTTGGGCCGTTCAGGTGGCGGCAGGCCACCATCGAAGAGACTCATCATCACCGAGATGAGCGCGATGCCATCGCCAATGCAGTGGTGGATGCGCGCGATCATGGCCGAGCCACCGTCGTAGTGCTCGATCAGTTCAAAGTCCCAAAGCGCCCGGCTGCGCTCCAGCGGCTGGGTGGCCAGTTCGGCCACACGCGCCTGAAGCGCTTCGCGATCACTTTGGCCACGTCGGCGTTTGAGCTGACCGCGCCGCACGTGCTGCAAGATGTCGAAGCTGCGGTCCTGCACCCAGGTGGCCCCCGCCGGATCTTCCACCACCCGTTGCCTGAAGCGCGGGTACTTGGAGAGTCGCGTCAGCAGCCGCTCGCACAACGCGTCGAAGTCCACGCCAGGCTTGAACACCCACACGCCCACGATCATCATGAGGTTGGTCGGGGAGTCCATGCGCAGCCAGGCGGTGTCCACCTTGCTCATGCGCTCACCGCGCAAACCCAGCGTGCCCGTCACGGCGCGGGCGACACTTTTTTTCAGACTGGTGACCATGGATGCGTTCTGGTATGAAAGCTCTATTGTGTGCGGTGCACGCCCCGTAAGATACCGGCCGTTCATACCCACAAACCCCAATCCCTGGAGCCCGTCCATGTCCGACCTCAAAGCCACGTTCGAAGCCGCTGTTGCCAACTCCAAGAACCTCAGCGAGCGCCCCGACAACGCCACGCTGCTCAAGCTCTACGCGCTCTACAAACAAGGCACGGCGGGCGACAACACCGAAAAGAAACCCGGGTTTGGCGACATGGTGGGCCGCGCCAAATGGGATGCCTGGAACAGCCTCAAGGGCACCAGCAACAACGACGCGATGCAGCAGTACGTCGACCTGATCCAATCGCTGAGCTGATCTCCGCCGGCGCTCAGCCGGCTTTTTTCTTCTTGGCGTCCTTGGCCGGCGCGGCCAGTAACTGGTCGAGGTTCTTCACGATCTCGGCCTCAATCTTGTCCTTGAAGGCCCCCAGCAAAAAGCCCAGCTGCGCATCGAGTTCGAAGCTGGCCTTGTTGACCTTGAGCGTGCCGGTGACACCCGAGCGTTTGAAGCAGACCTCGTCCTCGACATCGCCCTCTTGGTAGGTGCACTCCATGCCGAATTCGTTTTCGGCCTGTTCTGCCCAGGCCCAGGCCACTTTGCGGGCCTTGGCCAGGCCCAGTGTGTGGTCGCGGTGGATGTGAAGGTTGGCCATGGGGAGTCCTCAAAATCGTTGGGCAAGCAGGGCGCTGCGGCGTTCGTCCTTGGGCAGGCGGGCCAGCGCGCGCACCGCATCATAAAACCGCGCAAAGTCGCGGCCCTCGCGCTCGAACAAGGCCTCAAAAGCCGGCACCAGTTCGTCGTACGCGGCCTGTGCCGCAAACAAGGCGTTGTTGGCCTGGAGGGCCCAGGCGTCGTAGCCAGCAAAGCCGTTCCAATGCACCTTCAAAGCGTCGTAGCCGCTGCGGAAGCCCGCCATGGCCGCGTGTTTGGCGGTCAGGCGCTGGGTGCGGTCGGGCAGCGCGTAGGCCGCGCGCAGGGCGTCACGGGTCTGCCGCGCCAGGGCACGGAACTGCTGGCGGCGCTCGTCAAAACGCGCGTAGTCGGTCCGCGCGGCTTCGCTGGCCGTGGCCTGCCAGCGCGCGCCGCCCAGGCGCTCCACCGCGGTGGCAAAGGACTCGTTGAACACCGTGTCGTCGCGCACGTAGACCACCTGGTGCGCCAGCTCGTGGAAGATCAGCCGCGCCAGTTCGCCTTCGGGGTAACCGATGAAGGTGCTCAGCAACGGGTCACCCCCCATCCAATTGGTCCAGCCCAGCGTGGAGTAGGCCGGCACCGGGTAGACGCCCACCTCCAGCGCCGGCTCGGCTTGGCGCACTGTGTCGGCAAAGGCGCGCGCCTCGGCTTCGTCGAAATAGCCCCGGTAGCCCACGCAGCCCAAGGCCAGAAAACACCACTGCTTGAGCTGCAGCGCATCGTCGGGCGCGGCCACAACGTTCCACACCGCAGCGCGGCGCTTGAGGTCGGCGTAGCGGGTGTAGCTGGCATTGTCAGGCAAACCCAACTCGGTGACGGCAAAGCGGCGCAGCTGCTGCGCCTGCCGCAGCTTCAAGCGCAGGGCATCGCTCGCCTGGGAGTCGGCCAGCCAGTCGTCCACCGGCCGCGCGGCCCGCACCATGTGCAGGTGACCACTGACCGACTGCCAATAATAGGCCGGGTCCAGTGTGGCGCTGCAGCCGCTCAGCAGCAGGGCGCACAGCCCCAGCCACAACCGCCTCATGTCACGCCGATTCCACTTGCACGTGGCAATCGTAAAACGTGGGCGCGCGGCCGATGTCGGTCAGGCGCTGGCTGGTGAGCTGGTTGACGTTGGTGCCGCGCACGCCGAACTTGCGCCACCAGATGCCCAGCCCATTGACCACACCGGGTCGGGCGCGCTCGCTCACGCGGGCGGCACAGTGGTACTCGCCGCGTTCGTTGAACACCCGCACCTGGGCGCCATCGGCGATGCCGCGTGCGGCGGCGTCTTGTGGGTGGATTTCCAGCACTGGCTCGCCTTCGATGTCGCGCAGGCTTTTCACGTTGACAAAGGTGGAGTTGAGGAAGTTTCGCGCGGGCGGGGAGATCATGGCCAGCGGGTAGTCGGCATGGGCACCGCCCGGCTCGAAGTTGGGCAGGTGGTCGGGCAAGCCGTCTTGCCCCATACGCGCCAGCGCTTCGCTGAAAAAGGTGCACTTGCCAGAAGGCGTGGGAAAGCCCCCCTGGGCAAAAGGCGCGTCGGGGACCGGCAACGACACAAAGCCCTGCGCCAGCAAGGTGTTGAAGTCCACCTCCCGGCCAAAGGCCTGGCGGCACATGGCTTCGTCGCTGTCCTGAAAACAACCCTCGCCAAACCCCAGGCGCTGCGCGAGGTCGCGGAAGATCTGGCTGTTGGGCCGGGCCTGTCCCTGCGGCGCAATGGCGGGGCGGTTGAGCAACACGTCGGTGTGGCCGTAGGTGCTGTGGATGTCCCAATGCTCCAGCTGGGTGGTGGCGGGCAGCAGGTAGTCAGCGTGGTCGGCCGTGTCGGTCTGGAAGTGCTCGATCACCACGGTGAACAGGTCATCGCGTGCAAAGCCCTGCACGACCTTGGCCGACTCGGGCGCCACCGCCACCGGGTTGCTGTTGTAAACGATGAGCGCCTCGATGCGGGGCCCGAACTCGCGCGAGGCGGGGCGCAGCAGGTCGTCACCAATGGTGCTCATGTTGATGGTGCGCGGGCGCCGTCCTGCCAGCAAGTCGGGCCGCTGCAAGGCGGCGCGCTGGATGGGAAACTGGCTGGAGCTGCTCAGCAACAAGCCTCCTGCGCGGTGGCGCCACGCGCCCACCAACGCGGGCAGGCAGGCCACGGCGCGCACCGCGTTGCCGCCGCCGCGCACGCGTTGCATGCCGTAGTTCAGGCGGATGGCCACCGGTTCGCCACGGCGCGCGGTTTCACCGTAGTCGCGCGCCAGTTGGCGTATCTGCTCTACCGGCACGCCACACACTTCAGCGGCGCGTTCCGGGGGCCACTCCAACGCCCTGGCACGCAAAGCGTCCCAGCCCTCGGTGTGGCGGGCGATGTAATCGTGGTCCAGCCAATCGTGGGCGATCAGCTCGTGCATCAGCGCCAGGGCAAGGGCCGCATCGGTACCCGGCAGCAGGGCGATGTGCTCGTGGCATTTCTCGGCGGTTTCGGTCTTGCGCGGGTCGATGCAGACCAGGCGCGCGCCGTTGCGTTTGGCCTGTTGGGCCAGGCGCCAGAAATGCAGGTTGCTGCCAATCGAATTGCTGCCCCAGATCAGGATCAGCCGGCTTTCGGCAAAAAACTGCACCTTCATGCCCACCTTGCCACCGTAGGTATGGGTGAGCGCTTCGGCCCCGGCGCTGGCGCAAATGGTGCGGTCCAGCAGCGAGGCACCCAGGCGGTGGAAAAAGCGCGCCGCCATGCCGTCGCCCTGCACCAGGCCCATGGTGCCCGCGTAGCTGTAGGGCAGGATGGCCTCGGGGTTCTTGCTGGCGATGATCTGCAACCGGGTGGCAATGGCGTTGAGCGCCTCGTCCCAGCCCACACGCTCGAACCGCCCGCTGCCCTTGGGCCCCACACGCTTCATGGGGTGAAGCAGGCGTTCGGGGTGGTAGCTGCGTTCGGTGTACTTGGACACCTTGGCGCACAGCACCCCGTCGGTCATGGCGTGCTGCGGGTTGCCCGCGACCTTGACCGCGACACCGTTCTCCACCGTGGTGAGCAAGGCGCAGGTATCGGGACAATCGTGCGGGCAGGCGCCACGCACCACCACCGGGGCAGCAGGGGATAGTGAGGTACTCATGCGCCACATTGTGCCGTGGGGACATAGGTAACGCCACGGCTGCGCCCAGGGTCCGACACTGCTACGATGTTTCTTTACACCTCAACGACCTTGAGCCCATGAAACTCATCGACAGCATCGTCACCCAGGCCGCTGGCATCGCCGCCGTGCGACGCGAGATCCACGCCCACCCCGAACTGTGTTTCCA
>DASUIK010000084.1:0-10279 GCA_036279795.1 Burkholderiaceae bacterium
CTGTGCTACCTGCACAACTTCGAAGCACCCGAACACCCGCGGGCCCTGCGCATGCCCGCCGGCCAAGGCCGCCTGCTGCGCCAGCTCATGGCACGCCTGAGCAAGACGCTGCAAACCGACATCCCCAAGCGCCTGGCCGGGGCCGACTTCAAAGCCGAACAGGAGCGCGTGGTGCGCGCCTACAAAACGCAGGAAGAACACGCCTACGCCGAACTCAGCGCCTTTGCCGAGGCGCGGCATTTTGGCCTCATGCGCGATCAGGGCCACATGGTGTTTTCGCTGCGCAACGCCGAAGGCGCCCTGCTCACCGAAGCGCAAGCGCTGGCGCTGCCCAAGGAACAACGCAGCGAAATCGACCGTGCCGAAGAAGAGCTGCGGCAGGCCATTGGGCGCTTCCTGGAGAACAACCGCGCCATGGAGCGCGTGATGAACGAAGGCCTGGCCGCGCTGCGCCGCCAGATGATCAAGCCCATGCTGGACCACGAGCTGCAGGACATCCGCAGCGAGCTGCGCAAGCAAATCAAGGACAGCGTGAAGCTGGGCAACTACCTCGACCAGGTGCAACACGACGTGCTGGAAAACCTGGAGCTGTTCCAGCCCATGGAAGACGACGAGCCCACGCGCCTGGCCGCGCTGGCCGAGGTGCTGGCGCGGCTGCGCGTCAACCTGGTGGTGGACAACCACGGCCGCGAGGGCGCGCCGGTGGTGGTGGAAGACAACCCGGTGTTCCGCCAGCTGTTCGGCTGCATCGAGTACCAAGCCGAAGAAGACGTGCTGAGCACTGACTTTTCGCGCATCCGCGCCGGCAGCCTGCTCAAGGCCCACGGTGGCTTTTTGATGCTGCACCTGCGCGACCTGCTCAGCGACGAGCCGGTGTGGGAGAAGCTGCGCCGCTTTTTGCGCAGCGGGCGGCTGCAAATCGAGGAGCCCACCACCATTTTTTCGCCCATGGCCGCCGTGTCGCTGGAGCCCGAGCCGGTGGACGCCGAGGTCAAGCTGGTGCTGATCGCGTCGGTGGAAGACTACTACGCGGTGCAGGAGGGCGACCCCGAATTCGCGCGCCGCTTCCGCTGCAAGGTGGACTTTGCCGACAGCTTTGCCGCCGAGGCCGCCACGCGCCAGGCCACCGCCATTTTTGTGGCCCACACCTGCCGCCGGCTGGGTTTGCCGCACTTCAACGCCGCCGCCGTGGCGGCGCTGCTGGAAGACGCCCACCGCGAGGCCGAAGACCAGCGCCGCCAGAGCGCCATCTTTGCCCACACCGAGGTGTTGCTGATGGAAGCTGCCATGCTGGCGCGCCAGCGCGGCGCCACCCTGGTGGACGCCCGCGACGTGGCCGCCGCGCGCCAGGCCCGTGTGCACCGACACAACGCGGTGGAAGAACGGCTGCTGGACACCCTCACCGACGGCGACCGGCTCATGAGCCTGCAGGGCCACACCGTGGGCCAGGTCAACGGCCTCACCGTGATCGACCTGGGTGACCACGCCTTCGGCTTCCCGGTGCGGGTGAGCGCACGCACCCACGCGGGCGACAAAGGCCTGATCAACATCGAGCGCGAGGTCAAGCTCTCCGGCCCCATCCACGACAAAGGCATGCTCATCCTGCATGGTCACCTGGCATCGCTGTTCGAGCACATCGCCCCGCTGGCGCTCAACGCCTCGGTGGTGTTCGAGCAGGAGTACAGCGGTGTCGAAGGCGATTCGGCCTCGTGTGCCGAGTTTTTTGCGCTGCTCTCCAGCCTCTCGGGCCTGGCGATCGACCAGTCCATCGCGGTCACGGGCGCCATCAACCAACACGGCGAGGTGCTGCCGGTGGGCGGCATCAACGAAAAAATCGAGGGCTGGTTCAAGGCCTGCGAACAAGCCGGTCTCACAGGGCACCAAGGGGTGCTGATCCCGGCACGCAACCGCCGCCACCTGATGCTCGACGCGCGTGTGGTGGACGCCGTAGCGCGAGGTGCCTTCCACATCCACACCGCCGACACGGCCGCCGAAGGCCTGGCCTTGCTGACGGGCACCGACTGCGGCGCGATCGAGGGCGGTCGCTACCCGCCCGACAGCGTGTTGGGCCGCGCCGAACAGACGCTGTTGGCCTACCGCCGCGCGTGCCAGGCCATGGCGCAGCCACACACGGCATGAGCAGCCCCGAGCCGCTGGGCCTCAGCAGCGCCCAAGCCGCAGAGCGCCTGCGCACCGACGGCCCCAACGCCCTGCCCCGCGCGCCCCAACGCACCACCTGGCGCATTGCGCTGGAGGTGGCGCGCGAGCCCATGTTCCAGTTGCTGGCGGCCGCCGTGGGCATTTACCTGCTGCTCGGCGAACGCTCCGAGGCCCTGGTGCTGTTGGCGTTCCTGGCGGTCATCGTGGGCATCACGCTGGTGCAGGAGCGCCGCACCGAGCGCGTGCTGGAGGCCTTGCACGACATGACCAGCCCGCGCGCGCTGGTGTGGCGCGACGGCGAGCGGCAACGCGTGGCGGGCGTCGAACTGGTGGTGGGCGACCTCATCGAACTGGCCGAGGGCGACCGCGTGCCCGCCGATGCGCGGTTGATCCTGTCCAACGACCTGCGGGTGGACGAATCCCTGCTCAGCGGCGAATCGCTACCGGTGGCCAAGCAAGCCGGCAGCACCACCGCCGGGGGGGTGTTCGCGGGCACGCTGGTGGTGGCCGGCCAGGCCCGTGCAGAGGTGACCGCCACCGGCGTGCGCAGCGACATCGGCCGCATCGGCAAGGTGCTGGGCACCCTGCCCGTGGAGGCCACGCCGCTGCACCGGCAAACGCGCCACATGGTGCGGTGGTTCTCGGTGCTGGGGCTGGTGGTGAGCGTGGTGGTAGGTGTGCTCTACGCCTGGGCGTTGGGCGACTGGCTGGGGGCGGCGCTGGCCGGCATCACCATGGCCATGTCCATGCTGCCACAGGAATTCCTGCTGATCCTGACCGTGTTCATGGCCATGGGCGCGTACCGCCTCTCCAGCCACCGCGTGCTCACACGCCGCGCCGCCACCATCGAGGCACTGGGCTCGGCCACGGTGTTGTGCTCCGACAAAACCGGCACCCTCACCGTCAACCGCATGGCGATCGCACGCCTCGTCCGCCTGACGGCGGATGGGCCACTGCACTGGGACGCCACCGCCGACGCGCTGCCCGAGCCCTTCCACGCCCTGCTGCGCCACGGCATCCTGGCCAGCGAAAACGACCCCTTCGACCCCATGGAGCGGGCCTTCCACACCCTGGGTATCCAGCACCTGCCCGCACCGCCCGAGGGCTGGACGCTGGTGCACGAATACGGCCTCAGCGCCGACTGCCCGGCCATGACCCACGTCTGGCAAGCCCCGGGTTCGCCCCACACCACGGTGGCCATCAAAGGTGCCCCTGAAACCGTGGCACGGCTGTGCCGGCTGCCCCCGGCTCAAGCCGACCTCTGGCTCGCTCAAGCGCAGGCGCTGGCAGCGCAGGGCCAGCGGGTGCTGGGCGTGGCACGAGCCGAATGGGGCACCGGCCACTGGCCGGCCACGCCCGACGGCTTCGACTTCGAGCCGCTGGGCCTGGTGGCCCTGGCCGACCCCCTGCGCGACAACGTGCCCCAAGCGGTGCGCGACTGCCAACAAGCCGGCATACGTGTGGTGATGATCACGGGTGACCACCCGGTCACGGCCCAGGCCATCGCGCGGCAAGCGGGCATCACCGGCACCGAAGGCCTGTTGCTGGGCGCCCAGGTGGCGGCCCTGGACGACGCTGCCCTGCGCCAGGCGGTGGCACAGACGGCGGTGTTTGCGCGGGTGGCGCCTCAGCACAAGCTGCGCATCGTGGAAGCACTCAAGGCCAACGGCGAGGTGGTGGCCATGACCGGCGATGGGGTCAACGACGCGCCCTCGCTGCGCGCCGCCCACATCGGCATTGCCATGGGCGGGCGCGGCACCGACGTGGCGCGCGAATCGGCCTCGCTGGTGCTGCTGGACGACGACTTCAGCACCCTGGTGCAGGCCATCCGGCTGGGCCGGCGCATTTTCGACAACCTGGGCAAGGCCATGCGTTTTGTGCTGGCCGTGCACGTGCCCATCGTCGGCCTCACGCTGGTGCCGCTGGTGCTGGGCTGGCCGCTGCTGTTCACGCCCATGCACATCGCCTTCCTGGAGATCGTGATCGACCCGGTGGGCTCCATCGTGTTCGAGGCCGAGGAAGCCGAAAACGACCTCATGTCGCGTCCGCCGCGCCGGCCCGACGCGCCGCTGTTCTCGCCCGCGCTGTTCGCCACCAGCCTGCTGCAAGGCGCCTTGGTGCTGCTGGCGGTGGGCGGTTTCTACGGCGCCTTGCTGTGGCAAGCGTGGACGGTGGACGAAGCGCGGGCCGCCGCGTTCGTGGCCTTGGTGTTGGCCAACGTGGCGCTGGTGTTGGCCAACCGCACGCTTCAGACGCGCTGGCGCGGCGCCTTCGGGGGCCACAACCGCGCCTTGCTGCTCACCGTGCTGCTGACGCTGGCCATGCTGGCGCTGGTCTTGGGCGTGCCGGCCTTGCGCACGTTGTTCGGTTTTGGCCTGCCCGATGGGGCCACCTTGGGCCTGGCGCTGGCGGTCGGAGTCGGCGTGCTCCCGCTGCTGTGGGGCTTGCGGCACGCCCTGCGGCGTTGGGAAACACCCGCCTGAGCGCCGACCAGGACGCCGTCAGAGCTGCACGCGGGCCTCGCCAATGCCAGCAAACACAGCCACCACCGCGTCGCCGCGCTGGGCCTGCACAATGCCCACCCAGGTGCCGGTGGTAACCACAGTGCCGGCCGGCACCTTGCCGTAGAGGGCACAAGCGTGTTGCAGCCATTGCAGCAGGAGCCAGGCCGGATCGCCCAGGGAATGGCTGCCCTGGCGCTGCAATGGTGGCTGATCGCCCACCGTCACCTGGCAGGTCTGGGCAGCCCAGTCGCGCCGGATGTAGGGCACCCACTCGCCCAGCACCAGCGCGCCGTGCGACTGGAAATCGGCCAGCCGCAGCAAGGGCGCGGCGGCCGAGGCCTGCTGCCAGCGCGAATCCACGATTTCGATGGACACGGCCATGGCGTCGATCAGGTGGTCCACCGCGTCGGGCTGAAGACTGGCCGCCTGCGCGGCGTCCACCGCCACCCCAAGGCGCAGCGCGATTTCGATTTCAATGCCCCGCTGGTGAAAGGTCCAGTCGTCGGCCGTGGCGGGGCTGGTCCACACGCCATCGGGCGGCAGCGGGGCGTGGGTCAGGGGCAGGTCGCGGCTGGGACCACCCGATTTCCAGTGCTGGGGCACGCCAGGCTGACCGGTGAGTTGTGCCATCACGGCCATTTGCACGGCATAGGCCTGATCGGGCCCGGACAAACTGGCTGCCAAGGGCTGGGCATCGGCGGGGGTGGCGCTGCGGCGGGCCTGCAGCAAGGCGTCGATCACGGAAAGATGCGTCATGGTGGCCCCAAGCCTACCTGACTTCTTCGCCCGCCATTTCTTCTTGTTTTTTTGGAATGTAATTCAGCCATCATCTTGTTTTTCCGCAAGTCCACTTCAGCTACCCTGCTCCCGTTTCAACCACTTATTGATGGAGACCCCATGAAATTCCTTTCCGCGTTGGCCTTGGTCCTCTCGCTGGGCCTGGCCGTGGGTGTGAGCGATGCCGAAGCCAAGCGCATCGGCGGCGGCAAGTCCACGGGCATGCAGCGCCAGGGCACCACCGAAAAAGCCCCCACCGCCACCCCGGCACAAACCCCTGCCACGCCCGCCGCCGCAGCCGCTCCGGCGGGTGCTGCCGCAGGCGCCACCGCTGCCGCCGCAGCGCCCAAGCGTTCGTGGATGGGCCCGCTGGCCGGCATCGCGGCGGGTCTGGGCATCGCGGCCCTGGCCTCGCACCTGGGCTTCGGTGAAGAACTCGCCTCCATGCTGATGTTGGGGCTGCTGGCCTTTGCCGTGATCGCGGTCATTGGTCTGGTGATGCGCAAACGCGCCGCCGCCCAGGGTGGCCAGAACAGCATGGCCTACGCTGGTGCCGGTGCGGGCACAGAGCCCGGTGCGCCTGCCGCTCGGTCGTTCGATACCGCCATGCCCGCGGGCGGTTCGGCTTCGACCGGCTCCATGATCGGCGCCAACCTGGCCGAACCACCCAAGCGCAGCATCCCTGCCGACTTCGATGTGCCCGCCTTCGTGCGCAACGCCAAGGTGCAGTTCATCCGCCTGCAAGCCGCCAACGACGCCGGCAACCTGGACGACATCCGCGGCTTCACCACGCCAGAGATGTTTGCCGAACTGCAGATGGACCTGCGCGAGCGCGCGGGTGCCACCCAGACCACCGAGGTGATGACGGTGGAGGCCGACGTGACGGACGTGACCGAAGAGGACCAGCGCTACGTGGTGAGTGTGCGCTTCACCGGCACGCTGCGCGAAGACGGCGCCCAGACCACCTCGTTCGACGAGGTCTGGCACCTGACCAAACCCCGCCAGGGCAACGCCGGCTGGGTGCTGGCCGGTATCCAACAGGTGCAGTGACAGCTGCTTGAGCTAAGACAAGGGCGCGCGGGGCGCCCTTGCCTATACTGGGGCGCGTACCGGTACCCCCCATGCCGACCATCCCCCGCATACCCCCTGTCACAGCCGCTCCTGCGGCTGTTCGCCGTTGGCGCATAGGGTCGGTACTGCTGTGGTTGGCGCTGGCCTGCCTGCTGCCTGGCATGGTGAGCACAACGGTGATGTTTGCGCTGCAGTACCGCGAGGGCCGGGCACAACTCGAAAACGACATGCTCACCACTGCGCGCGCTCTGGTGCGGGCGGTGGACAACCAACTGCTGATTGCGCGCGCGAGCGCCTTGTCGCTGGCCTCCTCGGACCACCTGGCAACCGGCGATCTCCTCGGCTTCCATGCCCAGGCGCGCGAGGTGCTGGCGGCCACCGGCGTGGGCCTGAATGTGGTGATCAGCGACCTGCAGGGGCAGCAGCTGCTCAACACGCTGAAACACCTTGGCGAGCCCCTGCCCCACCACGGCAACCCCACCTCGGTGCTGGGGGTGTTGACCAGCGGCCAAGCCATGATCTCGTCGATCTATACCGGAGGGGTGTTGGGCCGCCCTGTCCTCAGCGTGGATGTGCCGGTGTGGCGCAACGGCCAGGTGTACCAGGTGCTGAGCCTGGGGCTGCTGCCACGCGAGTTCGACGGCATCCTCGCGACACAGCGGTTTCCCGACGAACAGCTCGCCGCCATCTTCGACGCCGAGGGCACCATCGCGGCGCGCACCATTGCCCCGGAAACTTACGTGGGCCAAAAGGGCGTTGCCGATTTCATTGCGCGCATCCAAGCCAACCCAGAAGGGGTCATGACCACCATCACACGCGAGGGCATCCCCACGTTGTCGGTCTGGAGCCGGTCACTCACCACGGGCTGGAGCGTGGGCATAGGCATCGCTCAGCCGGTGCTGGAACACGACCTGAAGCGCAAGCTGGGTACGCTTGGGCTGGTGATGGGGGCATTGCTCTCTCTGGGTCTGTTCCTGGCCTGGGTGGCCGCCCGCCGCATCGCCGACGCGCTGCAGGCACTTCGCGAACAAGCCCTTGCGCTGCGCGAGGGCTCCCCATGGCCGCGAACACCGGTGCATCTGCTGGAGAGCGCCGAAGTGAGCGATGTGCTGCGCCAGACCGCGCGTCAATTGGCGGCACGCGCAGCAGAGCTGGACGAAGCCCACCGCCTGGCCGGGTTTGGTGTGTGGCGCTACCAACCCGCGGGCGACAAAGTGACGGTGTCCAAGTCAATCAGCGAGTTGCTGGCCCGTGACGTGCACACCTTTGGCGAGTTGCGTGGCACGGTGTTTGACGCCACCACGTGGGCCGACCTCAAGGCCATCCACCTCGCAGCGCTGCACAGCGGCAACCCCTACGAGATCGAACTGCCAGCACGACACCGCGACGGCCAGGTGCTTTGGCTGCAGCTCAAGGGCGAACCGGTGCGCGACGCGCTGGGTCGGTTGGTGGAGGTGCGTGGCAGCGTGCTCAACATCACCCCACGCAAGGAGGCCGAGCTGGCACTGGAACACGCGCGGCTGGTGCACGTGCACCACCTCGAAGAGGCGGTGGCCACCCGCACCGCCTCGCTCACTGCCGCCAACGAGGCGCTGCAACGCCTGAGCCACACCGACGTGCTGACGCAGCTCAACAACCGCTTGTCCACCAACGAACGCCTGCGCCAGGAGTTCCTGCGCATGAAGCGCCACGGCCAGCCCTACGCGGTGCTGTTCATCGACATCGACCGCTTCAAGCGCATCAACGACACCTACGGCCACGAAACCGGCGACGAGGTGCTGCGCCAGTTGGCCCGGGTGCTGCAAGGCGCCGCACGTGTCACCGACTTCGTGGCGCGCTACGGTGGCGAGGAGTTCCTGGTGCTGCTGCCCGACACCACCCAGGCCGGCGCACTCACCCTGGGCGAAAAAATCCGCCAGGCCGTGGCCACACAAACCTTCCCGGTGGTGGGCGAGGTCACGGTCAGCGTGGGTGCGTCGGTGGCGCGCGGGGCCGACAAAAACGAGGAAGAGGCGGTGCACCGCGCCGATGTGGCGCTGTACCGCGCCAAGTCAGAGGGCCGCAACCGGGTGGTTTGCGATTGAAGCCGCCAGGGCACTGCCTTTGCGAAACACGTCGGGGGTGACGCCCATGAGCCGGCGGAACATGGCAATGAAGGCCGAGACGCTGGCGTAACCGAGGTCGAAAGCGATGGCCTCGACCTTCTCGCCCGCCTCCAGTCGGGGCAAGGCCTTGACGATGCGCAGGCGCTGGCGCCACTCCAGCAAACCCATGCCCAGGTCGCGCTGGCAGCGCCGCACCAGGGTGCGCTCGGTGGTGTGCACCAGCTGCGCCCACTCGGCCAGGCTGCGGTTGTCGCCCGGGGTGGCCTGCAGTGCCAGCAGCACCGGCGCCAGCAGGGGGTCGTCCGAGCTGGGCAGGTAGCTGCCGGCGCGAGGGGCCAGGGCCAGTTGGTCCACCACCACCTGCAGCAGGCGCTCGTGCTCCGGCGTGGGCGACCCGTTGGACGGTGTCTGGCGCAGGTGGTCCAGCAGCGCGCGCAGCAACGGGCTGGCGATCAGCACACAGGCATCGCGGGGCATGTGGCCACACAAGGGGGCACTGATGTAGAGCGAGCAGTGGCAGGTTTCGGGGTGGTTCAGGCCGATGTGCTCCACCTGCGGCGGCAGCCAAATGCCATAAGGCGGCGGCGCGGTGTAGTGGCGATCGGCCATCTTGACCTCCATCACGCCGCTGAAGGAGTACACGAATTCGCCCCAGGCATGGCGGTGTTGCGGGTAGGCCGTTTCGGCCGGCACCCAGGTGGCGCGAAAAAAAATCGGCGCGGGCAAGGTGTCGCTGAAAGGTGGCTGGCGCAGGTGGCGGGGCGTGGCGGGCATGGTGTGACGGGTGCGCAATGGCGCAAGCCCGCCATCGCTTGTCTGATTCTCGTTATTCGGCGCGGCGAGGACAACCCACAATCGCCACATGTCCAACGACCGCCAACCCATCGATTCCCTGGCCATGGGCCTGATGCTGCTGCTTTGCATGCTCTGGGGCCTGCAACAGGTCGCCATGAAGGCCACCGCACCCGACATGTCGCCACTGATGCAGGTGGCGCTGCGTTCAGGCATCGCGGCGCTGTTGGTGGGCGCCGTCATGGCGTGGCGCGGCGAACGCATGTCGCTGCGCGACGGCACCTTCTGGCCTGGTGTGGTGGTGGGCAGCCTGTTTGCACTGGAATACCTGCTGGTGGGGTTTGGCATGCGGCTGACCAACGCGTCGCACATGGTGGTGTTCCTCTACACGGCTCCTCTGTTTGCCGCCCTGGGCCTGCACTGGAAGCTGCCGGCCGAACGCCTGCAGCCGCTGCAGTGGCTGGGCATTGCGGTGGCGTTTGGCGGCATCGTGCTGGCGTTCAGCGGCCACGCGGGCACCTCCCAGCATGTCAACACCGACATGCTGCTGGGCGATGCGTTGGGCTTGCTGGGAGGCATGGCATGGGGCGCCACCACGGTGGTGTTGCGCAGCACCCGGTTGGGCCAGGCACCGGCCACGCAGACCCTGCTGTACCAACTGGTGGCGGCCGCCTTGCTGCTGCTGCCCGCCGCCATCGCCCTTGGGCAGGCCGGCATACGCCCCACGCCCATGGCCTGGGGCAACCTGGCCTTCCAGGCGGTGATCGTGTCGTTTGCCAGCTTTTTGCTGTGGTTCTGGCTGCTCACAAAGTACTTGGCCGCGCAGCTGGGGGTGTTCTCGTTTTTGACGCCGCTGTTTGGCGTGGCCTT
>DASUIK010000085.1:0-3896 GCA_036279795.1 Burkholderiaceae bacterium
GGGGATTTTGCCGACGCGGAAGCCAAGGCCGACCGCCTGTGGGACGAGCGCAGCGCGCTGGCCATCGTCGAGGCGGTGCGCGGCCAGCCCGCCACCGTCACCGAAGAAAGCAAGCCCACCACGCAAGCGAGTGGCCTGCTGTACGACCTGACCAGCCTGCAGCGCGAGGCCAACGGCCGCTTCGGCTTCTCGGCCAAAACCACGCTGCAGCTGGCGCAAAGTCTGTACGAGCGCCACAAGGCGCTGACCTACCCGCGTACCGACTCGCGCGCCCTGCCCGAGGACTACCTGGGCACCGTCAAGCAGACCTTCGAGATGCTGGCCGACAGCGGCATGCGCCACCTGGCGCCGCATGCGTTGACCGCGCTCAACAACGGTTACATCAAGCCCACCAAGCGGGTGTTCGACAACAGCAAGGTGAGCGACCACTTTGCCATCATCCCCACGCTGCAGGCCCCCAGTGGCCTGAGCGAGGCTGAGCAGAAGCTGTACGACCTGGTGGTGCGCCGTTTCATCTCGGTGTTCTTCCCCAGCGCCGAATTCCAGGTCACCACCCGCATAACGACCGTCCAGGCAGCCGCCGCCGCACACCGCTTTAAAACAGAAGGCAAAGTCCTCGTGAAGCCGGGTTGGATGGCCGTGTATGGCAAGGAAGCGGCCGACGAAGTGGAAGGCGCCAAAGACGGCGAGAAGGGTCAGAACCTCATCGCCGTGGCCGCTGGCGAGGTGGTGCGCAACACCGAGGTCGCCGCCAAGGGCCTCAAGACCAAGCCACCTGCGCGCTACAACGAAGCCACGCTGCTGGGTGCCATGGAAGGCGCGGGCAAGCTGGTGGACGACGACGAGCTGCGCGAAGCCATGCAGGAAAAGGGCCTGGGCACACCTGCCACACGCGCGGCCATCATCGAAGGTCTGCTGAACGAAAAGTACATGCTGCGCGATGGCCGCGACCTGGTGCCCACCGCCAAGGCCTTCCAGCTCATGACCCTGCTGCGTGGCCTGGGCGTGGAGGAACTCTCCAAGCCCGAACTGACCGGCGAGTGGGAATACAAACTCGCCCAGATGGAGCAAGGCAAACTCAGCCGTGACGCCTTCATGCGCGAGATCGCGGCCATGACGGAGCACATCGTCAAGAAGGCCAAAGAGTACGACCGCGACACCGTGCCCGGCGACTACGCCACCCTCTCATCGCCTTGCCCCAACTGCGGCGGTGTGGTGAAGGAAAACTACCGCCGCTACGCCTGCACCGGTGCCGATGGGCAGTCCGATGGCTGCGGTTTCTCCTTCGGCAAATCGCCCGGCGGGCGCACCTTCGAGGTGACCGAGGCCGACGCCTTCCTGCGCGACAAACAGATTGGCCCGCTGGAGGGTTTCCGCTCCAAGGCCGGCTGGCCCTTCACCGCCGAGATGAAGCTGGTCTTCAGCGAAGAGGACAAGAACTGGAAGCTGGAATTCGACTTCGGTGACGACAAGAACGCCGAGGAAACCGGCGAGCTGGTGGACTTCGGCGACCAGCCCTCGCTGGGCAAGTGCCCCAAGTGTGGTGCGCCGGTGCGTGAGCACGGCAGCAACTACGTGTGCGAAAAGGCCGTGCCCACGGCGGCGCAGCCCACACCCAGTTGCGACTTCAAGAGCGGCAAGATCATCCTGCAGCAGCCGGTGGACGCCGAGCAGATCACCAAGCTGCTGGAAACCGGCAAGACTGACCTGCTGGACAAGTTCGTCTCCAACCGCACGCGCCGCACCTTCAAGGCCTTCCTGAGCTGGAGTGCTGAGGAAGGCAAGGTCTTGTTCGAGTTCGAGCCGCGTGCCTCCAAGTTCCCGCCGCGCAAGACGATCGGAGCGGCCGTCAAGGCGGCAGCCGCCAAGAAGGCCGCCACCGCCAAAAAAGCCGCGCCGCGCAAAACCGCCAGCACCGGAGGCGCCACGCCCAGTGCCGAGCTGGCGGCCGTCATTGGTGCTGAACCGGTGGCGCGCCCGCAGGTGGTCAAAAAGCTGTGGGACTACATCAAGGCCAACGGCCTGCAGGATGCGACCAACAAACGCGCCATCAACGCCGATGCCAAACTGCTCGCGGTGTTTGGCAAGCCGCAGATCACCATGTTTGAGTTGGCGGGCATCGTTGGCAAACACCTGAGCTGAGCGCTGAATGAGGTCTGGGGCGGTGGTGCTTACAATCGCGCCCCTGATGAACCGCACCACCTCGCGCCTGCGCCTCGCCCTGGTCATGCTTGCATGGCTGGCGCAAGCCTTGCTGCCTGTGGCGCACGCGGCCGCCATGGCCGGCGCCAAGGCGGGTGCTCAGGCCTGGTGTGGTGAACCCGCTTCCGCCATGGCCGCGTTGGCGGTGATGCCTCCCGAGATCCGCGCCGCGCTGGACGACGGCGGCGTGAGCACCGAGCACCTGGGCACTTGCTCCCTGTTGTGCGCGGCCGGCTCGGGCGCGCCTCCCATGGTGGACGTGGCACCCACCGTCGCCCTGCGTGCGGCCGGCCTGGAGCCGGCCCCCACGCCTCTGAGCCGCCCGCTGGCGCGGCCTCAGGCACCGCCTCCCCCTGCACACGCGCCCCCGGCGCGCGGCTGACCCCTCGCCAGGCCCCTCTGCGGGCCCCTCTGGTTTTGCCTGTCGCGGCGGCGCTGCGATGGGCGGGCCGCGTCAGCCTTTTTGTCAGGAATCCCAGCATGATCCACCCCCCGCGCGCCATGGCGGCAGCGCTCGCCGTCCTTCCGTGCGCCTTCGCACACGCCCAGAACACCTCTCCCAGCACCCTGGCCCCCGTCACCATCTCGGCGAAGCGCGAGGGCGACCCGTCCCGTCGACAGGCCGAGGCCGAACGCAGCCTCACCCCTGGCGCCGTCTCGGTGCTCGAGGGTGAAGACCTGCGGCTTCGCAATGTCGGCAGCCTGGCCGACATGTTGCGCTACACCCCTGGTGTCTGGGCGGCCAGCGGCATGACCGGCGATTCGAGCTTTTTGTCCATCCGGGGCTCCAACCTGGACGCCACCAACTACGATGGCAACGGCGTGAAGCTGTTGGTCGACGGCTTGCCCGTGACGGCGGCGGACGGCAACAACCACAACCGCGACGTCGATCCCCTGGCCATGCGGCGAGCGATCGTGGCGCGCGGCGCGAACGCGCTCACCTATGGCGCCAGCACGCTGGGCGGTGCCATCAACTTCATTTCGCCCACCGCGCGCGATGGGGAACCGAACGAGGCGTTGCTCCAGCTGGGCAGCCACGGCCAGCGCCAGGTGCGCGCCACCGTCGGGACGGTGGCGGGCGATGTCGATGCGCTGGTCAGCGTGGAGGCCAAGCGCAGCGACGGGTTTCGCGCCCACCAGAAGCAGGCGCGCGAAGGGTTGTACGCCAACCTGGGCGTGCAGTTGGGCGAGGCCGTGAGCACACGCTTCTACCTGACCCGCATCGACAACGACCAGCAGTTGCCCGGTGCGTTGACCTGGGACGGGTTCAACGCTAACCCCCGTGCCGCACAGGCCGCGGCGTTGGCCGGCAATTACCGGCTGAGCGTGGACACCACCCGCGTGGCCAACCGCACGGTGTGGGAGATCGACGCCGACAGCCGCCTGAGTGTGGGGGTGTCTTTCGAGGAGCAGGAGCTTTACCACCCCATCGTCTACGCCCCGCCGTACTTCTCGTTGCTGATCGACACCAGCCAACGCAACCTGGGCGCGGCGCTGCGCTACCAGCGCCGCGTGGGCGACCACGACCTGCTGGCAGGCCTCAACCACGGGCGCACCAGCGTCAAGGGCGGCAACTACAGCTACGTGCCGGGTGGGGCGCAGACGCTCAGCACGGCAGTGGACAACAACGCCAACAACACGGAGCTGTTCGTGATGGACCGCTGGAAGTTCGCGCCCCAATGGACGGTGGTGTA
>DASUIK010000086.1:0-3836 GCA_036279795.1 Burkholderiaceae bacterium
GGCCGGCGCCGAGGTGTGCGCCCACGCCCACGCCTTGGCCGAGCGCCTGGCTGATGGCGGTGTGTTGATCGTGGCGGTGGTGGACGCGGAACAGACCGAGGCCGTGCTGTTCGGCGCCCACGGCGCGGCGCCCGCCTTGCGCGCCGGGCAGACCGTGATGTTGTGCCCCACCATCGCACCCGAGGTGGTGGAGCGCTGCGCCGCCCGCCTGGCTGAACGCGGCGTGGCCACACTGGATGCGCCGATGTCGGGCGGCCCGGTGCGGGCGCGAGAAGGCAGCATGAGCCTGATGCTCGCCGGCCCGCAGGCCGTGCTGGCACAACACGCGGCCTTGCTGGCCGATGTGTCCTCGCGCCGTTTTGTCATCAGCGAACGCCCCGGCGACGGTGCCCGCACCAAGCTGGTCAACAACCTGCTGGCCGGCATCAACCTCGTGGGCGCCGCCGAGGCCTTGGCCCTGGCCGAGCGCATGGGGCTGAACCTGGGCACCACGCTGGATGTGATCGAACAAAGCAGCGGCCAGAGCTGGATTGGCAGCGACCGCATGCGCCGCGCCATGGTGGGCGACCTTGCACCTCGCGCCCACGTGACCCTGCTGGAAAAAGACACCGGGCTGGCCGTAGCGGCCGGGCAAGCGGTGGGCTTCGAAGGGCCGCTGGGCGCACGCGCGGCACAGGTGTTCGGCGCCGTCCACGAAGCGGGCATGGCCGAGCTGGACGATGCGGCTGTGTTCCAGTGGCTGCGCGATGCCAAACACCCCACTTGACCCCTGTCGCGCCGCCGTCTTACCGCCCTTTCTACAATCCCCCTCATGATCGCTCGCGAACCCACCCTGGCACGCATTGCCACCGCCCAATCCCTTTTGCTCGACCCCTTTGGCCTGGACGAGTCCCACCTGCGCAAGGCGCTGGGCGAAATCGTGAGCCATGGCGTGGACGACGCCGACCTGTATTTCCAGTACACCCGCTCTGAGGGCTGGAGCCTGGAGGAGGGCATCGTCAAGACCGGCAGTTTCAGCATCGACCAGGGCGTGGGCGTGCGCGCCGTCAGCGGGGAAAAAACCGCCTTCGCATATTCCGATGATTTGTCCTGGGCCGCCTTGCAGGACGCCGCCCACACGGTGCGCACCATCTCTGCCCAGGGCCAGAACAAGAAGGCCAAGGTCGGTCCGCGCAAGGTGGCCAAGGCGCGCAGCCTGTATGCCCCCACCGACCCCATTGCCACCCTCGACAGCACGGCCAAGGTGGCCTTGCTGGAAAAGGTGGAAAAACTCGCCAAGGCCAAGGACCCCCGCATCGTGCAGGTGATGGCCGGCCTGGCCAGCGAATACGACGTGGTGCTGGTGGCCCGCGCCGACGGCACCCTGGCCGCAGACGTTCGCCCGCTGGTGCGCCTTTCCGTCACTGTGATCGCCGAGCAGAACGGCCGGCGCGAAATGGGCTCCTCGGGCGGGGGTGGCCGTTTCGGCTTTGCCTATTTCGACGACGCGATGGCCCAGCGCTACGTGGACGAGGCCGTCGAATCGGCCCTGACCAACCTCGAATCGCGCCCGGCCCCGGCCGGCGAAATGACCGTGGTCTTGGGCCCCGGCTGGCCCGGCGTGTTGCTGCACGAGGCCGTGGGCCATGGCCTGGAAGGCGACTTCAACCGCAAGGGCAGCAGCGCCTTCAGTGGTCGCATCGGCCAGCGCGTGGCGGCCAAGGGCGTTACCGTGCTCGATGACGGCACCATCCAGGACCGGCGCGGTTCGCTCAACGTGGACGACGAAGGCCACGCCACACAGAAAAACGTGTTGATCGAAGACGGCATTCTGCGCGGCTATATACAGGACAGCCTGAATGCCCGCCTGATGGGTGTGGCGCCCACCGGCAACGGACGGCGCGAGAGCTACGCCCACCTGCCCATGCCGCGCATGACCAACACCTACATGCTGGGTGGCGACCGCGATCCGAAAGAAATCGTCGCCAGCATCAAGCGCGGCCTCTACGCCACCAACTTTGGTGGCGGCCAGGTGGACATCACCAGCGGCAAGTTTGTGTTCTCTGCCAGCCAAGCCTACTGGGTGGAAAACGGCCAGATCCAGTACCCGGTCAAGGGTGCGACCCTGATTGGCAACGGCCCCGAAGCCATGAAAAAAGTCAGCATGATCGGCAACGACCTGGCCCTGGACAGCGGCGTGGGCACCTGTGGCAAGGAAGGCCAGAGCGTGCCGGTGGGGGTGGGGCAGCCCACCTTGCGCATCGATGGGCTGACCGTTGGTGGCACGGCTTGAGCACTGCGCTGTAAGCCGCCCGTCACCAACTCTGTGCTACATTCTGGCTCCATGAAAGCCGCTCGCTTTTATTTTGCTTACTTTTGGTTCTCACGCGTCACCGACGGCAGAGAGGCTCAGGCGTAAGCAAACACACGCGAAGGCCAGCAAAATCTCTAAAAACCGTCGGGACCCCCCGGCGGTTTTTTTTTGCTCCAACGCTCACCCACCTTTCACCCCATTTGTCCACCATCTGTTCGAGGAGTCAGCCATGAATGCCAAAGCCCACAGCACCAACCCCGAGTCCTGGTATGCGGCCGTCGAGAAAACCAGCGAAACCGACGACGAACGTATCAAGGACATCACCGTGCTGCCCCCTCCCGAACACCTCATCCGCTTTTTCCCCATTCGCGGCACGGCCGTCGAGTCGTTGATCACCCGCACGCGCAAGTCCATCCACGACATCCTGCACGGCAAGGACGACCGACTGCTGGTGGTGATTGGCCCTTGCTCCATCCACGACCCTGCCGCCGCGCTGGACTACGCGCGCCGCCTCAAGCCGCTTCGCGACAAGTACGCCGATTCGCTGGAAATCGTGATGCGGGTTTACTTTGAAAAACCGCGCACCACCGTGGGCTGGAAGGGCCTGATCAACGACCCCTACCTGGACGAAAGTTTCCGCATCGACGAGGGCCTGCGCATCGCGCGCCAACTGCTGATCGAGATCAACCGCCTGGGCTTGCCGGCCGGCAGCGAGTTCTTGGATGTGATCTCGCCCCAATACATTGGCGACCTGATCGCCTGGGGCGCCATCGGCGCGCGCACCACCGAAAGCCAGGTGCACCGCGAGCTGGCCTCGGGCCTGTCGGCCCCCATCGGCTTCAAGAATGGCACCGATGGCAACATCAAGATCGCCACCGACGCCATCCAGGCCGCCGCGCGCGGCCACCATTTCCTGTCGGTGCACAAGAACGGCCAAGTCGCCATTGTGCAGACCAAGGGCAACAAGGATTGCCATGTCATCCTGCGTGGTGGCAAAGCGCCCAACTACGACGCCGCCAGCGTGGCCACCGCCTGCAAGGAACTGGAGGCGGCCAAGCTGCCCGCCACCCTGATGGTGGACTGCAGCCATGCCAACAGCAGCAAGCAGCACGAGAAGCAGATCGACGTCGCGCGCGACATCGGCGCACAAATTGCGGGTGGCTCGCGCAGCATTTTTGGGGTGATGGTGGAAAGCCACATCAACCCCGGGGCGCAGAAGTTCACCCCGGGCAAGGACGACGTGAGCAAACTGGCCTACGGCCAGAGCATCACCGACGCCTGCATCGATTGGGACCAGTCGGTGTCGCTGCTGGACGGCTTGTCGCAGTCGGTGAAGGCGCGTCGCGCCCGCTGAGCTGAGGTCTCGGTGGCCCCGGGTTGGTGTGCCTGGGGCTTGGCGTCACAATGTGTGGCATACCCTTTCCCAGGAGCCACCGTTCATGCGTTGCCAAGTCATCGTCAGCTGGGGCGAACACACCCAGTACCCCTTTGACCTCGAAGAGGTCCAGCCCATGCCCCAGGACCTGGCGCGCCAGTGGCTGGA
>DASUIK010000087.1:0-18526 GCA_036279795.1 Burkholderiaceae bacterium
TCTGGCCTTCCGCCGTCACGACCGCCTTGTCGCCGGCCTTGGCCGAGGTGGGCGCCAATGCCTTGAGCACGGTCACCAGCGCGAAGGGCTGACGCCGGTCGCGCAGGCGCTGGGCGTGGGTCATCCAGGTGTTGTGGTTCAAGGTGTGCCTCAGTGGAGATGGGCTTGGGCCGCCCGCAGATCGGGCAACCCCGCCAGGGGCAGGCAGGTGTGCATCAGGTCTCGGGCTTGTCCGAAGGCTTGGGCTAGCGGCGCCTGCCGCGTAGGGTGAAACCAGGCGATGCGCGCGCCGCGCCGCCGCAGGCTGCGCAGGGCGTCGGCCAGCGCGTCGGGCGCGTCGGTGTCGAAGCCGTCGCTCACCACCCACACGCGGCTGTGGCGGCCCAGTTGGGCGCGTGCCTCGCCCTGCGCGAATGCGTTCAGGCAGCCGGCGATGCGGGTGCCACCGCCGAAGCCGGCGGTGACGGCGTTGATTTTTTCCTGCACCCGCGCGCTGTCACGGTGCATCAGCGGCGTGACCTCGGCCAGGCGGGTGTGGAAGACGTAGACCCGCGCATCCGCCTCGCGTGCAAAGGCGCGCGCCATGCGCAGGCAGAAGGCGGCGTGCGATTCCATCGACCGGCTCACGTCCACCAGGATGAACAGCCGTGGGCGCTCGGTGCGGCGCACTTGCCAGGCCGGGGCCAACGGCTCGCCGCCCCAGGCCACGCTGCGGCGAAGCGTGCGGCGCAGGTCGAGCCGGCGACCCGGCTGGGCCGCGCGCCAGCGCCGCGTGGGCTGGGGGCGCAACTGGGCGACGATGCGTCGTGCCAACTGTTGCAACTCACCCAGTTCTTGTGGCAACCACATCTGGCCGCCCCGGTTGTGCAGGGCCTCGACGCGGCTGGCACCGCCCTGGGCCCTGGGGCTTTCGGCACCGGCCTCGGGTGCCGCCTCATCGGCGCTGGCGCCTGTGGCGCTGGACGGGGGCGGTGTGGGTGCCTGGCCATCGGCGCCGGTCAGGCTTTGGTGCAGGTCGGTCACCGCCTGGCGCAGGTCGCGGCGCGGCCGGGTCTGCCCGCTGACCTTGACGGTGCCGCGCAGGCGTTCGGGGTGCCAGTAGCGGTCGAACAGTTCGGGCCACTGCCGCCATTCGCGCGCCCGGTGGCAGGCGATGGCGCGCCAGGCGGCCGCCAGCGGCGCTTCGCGCGCCCAGCCTGGGTCGCGGCCCAGGCGCAGGGCGGCCAGCAGCATGGCCTGCTGCTCGGCCACACCCACCGAGAAGCCGTGGTCGCGCAGCACCTGCGCAAAACCCGCCACCGCCGCGCTGGGCGCGGTGGCGGGGGTGAGGGCGCGTGGCGTGTCCATGGCGTGACTCAGGCGGGCGCTTTTTTCAGGTCGGCGGCCACGCCGGTGTCGCGCGGGCCTTCGGCCAGGCGGCGCAGGCGTTCGGCATCGATTTGAAAGCGGTCTTCGCGCGTCTTGAGCAGACAGGCCAGCGTGCCGAGCAGCGCGGCCATGTCTTCGGGCAGCGCATGGGGGTGCAGGCGGTGCAGGGCGCGCACCCAGTCCAGGCATTCGGCGACGCCGGGTGTCTTGTTCAAATCCTCGCGGCGCAGGCGCTGCACGAGTTGCACGGCTTGTTCAACGAGTTGCGGGTCCGCCTCTGGCACGGCCTCGCGCACGATGGCGATCTCACGTGCCAGCGTGGGGTAGTCCAGCCAGTGGTAGAGGCAGCGGCGGCGCAGTGCGTCGGACAGCTCGCGCGTGCCATTGCTGGTGAGCACCACGCGCGGGATGTGCCGCGCGCGCAGCGGACCCAGCTCGGGCACGGTGATCTGGTACTCCGCCAGCACCTCCAGCAAGAAGGCCTCGAAGGCTTCGTCCGCGCGGTCCACCTCGTCGATCAGCAGCACGCAGGGGCCGTCTTGGCTGATGGCTCGCAGCAGCGGGCGCTCCAGCAAAAACTCACGCTGGAACACGTCGGTCTCGCGCAGCGCCGATCCGCCATCGCCCTCGCGCAGGCGGATCGCCATCAGCTGGCGGCCGTAGTTCCACTCGTAGGCGGCCTGGGCCATGTCCAGGCCCTCAAAGCATTGCAGCCGCACCAGCGGTGCGCCCTGGGCGCGCGCCAGCGCTTGCGCCAGCGCGGTTTTGCCCACGCCGGCATCACCCTCGATCAACAGCGGGCGTTGCAGCTCCCCGGCCAGCCACACGGTGGTGGCGAGGTCCTCGTCGGCCAGGTAGCCGGCGCGGTGCAGGGCCTCGCGCAGTTCGCGCTCGGGTGGGGTGGCCGGGGGGCTCATGGCGGGCTCAGGCGCGCTTGCCGAACAGGCCGGAGAACCAGCCCTTGATCAACGCCCAGACGATGGCCAAGCCATTGATCTCGCCTGCCACGCGGGGCGGCGTGGCCGGTGCGGACGCCCCAGCGGTTGCCGCCGCATCAGCCGCTTGGGCTGGGCCAGATGGCACCTCGGCGGGGGCCGCCGCACCGGCTGGCGCGGGCAGCGCCAGCGCGGCCTGGCGGAAGTTCTCGACGAACTGGCCCAGGATCATTTCAGACACCTGCACCATCATGCGCCCGCCAAACTGGGCGAACTTGCCGTTGACGATGACGGCCGCGCTGCCGTTGAGCACGCAGTGCGCCGGGTTGTCGGCGCTGGGGGTGATGACGGCGGTGAGGTCCATGCTGGCCGAGGAGCCGCCTTTGTCAGCCCCCTTGCCGCGCATGACCACCTTGCGCTCGGCGTCCACTTTTTCCAGCACGTCCACCGTGCCCCCAAACTGCGCCGTGGCCGGGCCCACCTTGACCTTGACACCGCCCTTGTAAGACGTGTCGGACAGTTGTTCGGTGATCTCGGCGCCGGGCATGCAGGCGGCGGTGGCTTTCAGGTCGGATAGCAGCGTCCAGGCGCGCTGCGCGTCCACGTCCAGTGGGTACTGTTTGTCGAGTTTGACTTCCATGTCGGTGGGCCTATCGCGGTGTGGTTGGCGCTCAGAGCGCGAGCTGGTGTTCCTTGAGCGACTTCCAGACGCGGAACGAGGTGTGGGGCATGTCCAGGTGGGTCACACCCACGTGGGCAAAAGCGTCCACCACGGCCGCAGTGAACGTGGGGATGGAGCCCACGTGCGGCGACTCGGCCACGCCCTTGGCACCGATCGGGTGGTGGGGCGACGGTGTGACGGTGTGGTCGGTTTCCCACTGCGGCGTTTCCACGGCGGTGGGAAGGAAGTAGTCCATCAGCGTGTTGCCCAGCAGGTTGCCTTGGGCATCAAACGGCATTTGCTGGCCCATGGCCACCGCAAAGCCTTCGGTCAAGCCACCGTGGATCTGGCCCTCGATGATCATGGGGTTGATGCGCGTGCCGCAGTCGTCCAGCGCGTAGAAACGGCGCACTTTGGTCTCGCCGGTGGCGCGGTCGATGTCCACCACACACAGGTAGATGCCGAAGGGGAAGGTGAAGTTGGGCGGGTCGTAGTAGTGCACCGCTTCGAGGCCGGGCTCCAGGCCGGCGGGCGGCTGGTGGTAGGCCTGCCAGGCGATGTCGGCCATGGTCTTGAACTTGCTGTCGTCCCCCTTGACCTTGAAGCGGTCCACTTCCCAGTCGAGGTCGTTCTCGCTGACCTCCAGCATGTGCGCCGCGATCTTGCGGGCCTTGGCGTGGATCTTGCGCGCGGCCATGGCGATGGCCGCACCGGCCACCGGCGTGGAGCGCGAGCCATAGGTGCCCAGGCCGTAGGGTGCGGTGGAGGTGTCGCCTTCCTCGACCTGGATCACTTCGCTGGGGATGCCCAATTCGGTGGCGATGATCTGCGCGTACGTGGTCTGGTGGCCTTGGCCCTGGGTGATGGTGCCCATGCGCGCGATGGCGCTGCCCGTGGGGTGGATGCGGATTTCGCACGAATCGAACATGCCCACTCCCAGGATGTCGCACATCTTGCTGGGGCCGGCGCCCACCACCTCGGTGAAGGTGACCAGGCCAATGCCCATCAGCGTGGGGCTGTTGGGGTCGGCGCGTTTGGCGGCCTGCTCGGCGCGCAGCGCGGGGTAGTCCACCGCGTCCAGCACCTTCTTCAGGGCGGTGTGGTAGTCGCCGCTGTCGTACTCGAAGCCGAAGGCGCTGGTGTAGGGGAACTGCTCTTTTTTGATGAAGTTTTTGGCGCGGATCTCGGCCTTGTCCATGTTCAGCTTTTGCGCCAGCACGTCCACCATGCGTTCGATCAGGTAGACCGCCTCGGTCACGCGGAAGCTGCAGCGGTAGGCCACGCCACCCGGCGCCTTGTTGGTGTAAACGCCCTTGACCGAGCAGTGCGCGGCCGGGATGTCGTAGCTGCCCGAGCAGATGTGGAACAAGCCGGCAGGGAATTTGGTCGGGTCGGCGCAGGCGTCAAAGGCGCCGTGGTCGGCCACCACGTTGACGCGCATGCCGATGATCTTGCCGTCCGGCGTGGCGGCCAGTTCGCCGTCCATGTGGTAGTCGCGGGCAAAGGCGGTGGTGGAGATGTTCTCCACCCGGTCTTCCACCCACTTGACGGGGCGGCCCAGCACGATGGAGGCCGCGATGGCGCACACGTAGCCGGGGTACACACCCACCTTGTTGCCAAAGCCGCCGCCGATGTCGGGGCTGACGATGCGGACCTTGGATTCGGGGATGCCCGAGAGCATGCTCACCACGGTGCGCACCACGTGTGGCGCCTGGCTGGTGATGTAGGTGGTGAGGTCGCCACGCACCGGGTCGAAGCTGGCCACGCAGCCGCAGGTCTCCAGCGGGCAGGGGTGCACACGCGGGTAGTACATGTGCTGGCTCACCGTCACCGGGGCGTTGGCAAAGGCGGCGTCGGCGGCGGCCTTGTCGCCTGCTTCCCAGGTGAAGATGTGGTTGTGGTGCTCGCGCGGGCCGTGGGCGCCGCTGGTCTTGCCGGTCAGGTCTTCGCGCAGCACTGGGGCGTCGGGCTTGAGGGCCTCGATCGGGTCGATCACCACCGGCAGCTCGTCGTACTCCACTTCCACCGCTTCCACCGCGTCGGCGGCGATGTAGCGGTCGTCGGCGATGACGATGGCCACTTCCTGCATCTGGAAGTGCACCTTCTCGTCGGCCAGCACGGCGGCCACGTCGCCAGCCAGCGTGGGCATCCAGTGCAGCTTGAGTGGCTTGAGGTCATCGGCGGTCAGCACGGCGTGCACGCCCGGCATGGCCAGGGCCGCTTCCTTGTTGATCTTTTTGATGCGGGCATGGGCCACGGGCGCGCGCACGATGTCCATGTGCAGCATGCCGGGCATCTTGATGTCGTCGACGTAGTTGCCCTTGCCCTGGATGAAGCGGGCGTCTTCCTTGCGCAGGCGCGATGCGCCCATGCCGGCCAACGCGATTTCGCGGGCTTCGGCGCTTGCTACGGGTGCGTTCATGGGTGTCTCCTCTGCGTGGGGTTCAGGCGGTGGCCGTGGTGGTTTCTTGCAGCAGCCGTGCGGCGTGCTGCACCGCCTTGACGATGTTCTGGTAGCCGGTGCAGCGGCACAGGTTGCCGCTCATGCCCATGCGGATCTCGGCCTCGGTCGGGTTGGGGTTCTCCTGTAGGAAGCGGTAGGCGCGCATCAGCATGCCGGGCGTGCAGAAGCCACATTGCAGGCCATGCTCCTGGTAGAAGCCTTGCTGCACCGCATGCAGCACGCCCTTGTTGGCCAGGCCCTCGACGGTGAGCACGTCCGAGCCGTAGCACTGCACGGCCAGGTGGGTGCAACTCTTGACGCTGCGGCCGTCCACGTCGACGGTGCAGGCTCCGCAGTGGCTGGTCTCGCAGCCGATGTGGGCGCCGGTGAGGTTGAGTTCCTCGCGCAGGAAATGGATCAGCAAGGTGCGCGGCTCGACCGCTTTTTCCTCTGCCTTGCCGTTGACGTTGACGGTGATGAGTTTCTTGGCCATCGGGTGTCTCCTGTGGGGGGTTCAGCGGCAGCGGGCCCAGGCGGCGCGCAGGGCGCGGCGCACCATCTCGCCGGCCATGGCGGTCTTGTATTCGGCGTCGCCGCGCAGGTCTTCGGCGGGTTCGCAAACGGCCATCGCAGCGTCAGCGGCGGCGGCCACGTTCTCTGGCGTGAAGGGCTTGCCTTGCAACGCCGCTTCTGCGGCCTCGGCGCGCAGGGCCGTGGGTGCCACGTTGGTCAGGCCGATGCGGATGTGGCTCACACTGTCGCCGCTCTTGCGCATCACCACCGCACAGCCGGCCGTGGCCCAGTCGCCGGTCTTGCGCTTGAGTTTTTCGTAGGCCCAGCCGGTGCCCTCGGAAAACGCCGGCACGCGGATGGCGACCATCACCTCGTTCTCTTCCAGCAGCGTCATGTAGGTGCCCAGGAAGAAGCCGTTGGCCGGCACGTTGCGGCGGCCACTGGGCCCTTCGAGCACGAACTCGGCGTCGCACACCAGGGAGAGGGCGGGGTGGTCGTTGCCCGGGTCACCGTGGGCGATGTCGCCGCCGATGGTGCCGCGGTTGCGCACCTGCGGGTCGGCGATCAGCTTGGCCGCTTCGGCCAGCAACGGCACTTTGGTTTGCAGGATGGGTGAGTTGATCAGGTCGTTCTCAACCGTCATGGCCCCGATGACGACGGTGTTGCCGTCTTCGCAGATGCCACGCAACTCGGGAATGCGGTTGATGTCGATCAGGTGCTCAGGCTGCGCGAACCGCAGCTTCATCATAGGCAGCAGGCTGTGGCCACCGGCCAGCAGCTTCGCATCGCCCCCGTATTGGCTGAGCAGGGCCACGGCTTCGCCCACGGAGCGGGGCGCGTGGTATTCAAATCGCGGTGGGATCATGTTGTCTCCTGTTGGAATGACCTGAAGGCGAGGCTCAGTGTCACGGAGACGTCGTTTCCGACTGATCAGTCAGGTTTTGCACGAACTGGGTGCAAAAAAGCCTTAGCGGTGCACGAAATGCGTTCAGCGCCGCACGAACTGCTTGGATCAAGTCGTGCGCGTTTGCGCACTAGGGAAAGTCCCAGGGGGCGCGAGGTCCTAGCTCAAAGTCCCAGCGCCTGCTTGAGCGGTGCGACCTCGTTGCGCGATACCGGCACCTCCACGGGCAGGCGGCCTTTCAGGGCCAGCACCGTCTTGCTGCCTTGGCGTCGCACCTCTGAAACGGCGTGCAAATTGACGATGAAGCAGCGATGCACCCGCATGAATTGCACCGGGTCCAGCCGCGCCTGCAGGTCGCCGATGCTCAGGTTGCAGAAGTGGTAGCCATCCCGTGTGAGCACTCGGGTGTAGTGCGCCTGGGACTCCAGGCAGAGCACCTCGCTGGTGTCCACAAAGGCCACCTTCTGGTTGGCCACCATGGGGATTCGCGACAGACGCATGTTGCGGGCAGGTGGCTCTTCGGGAGGGCGGTCCTGGCTGACCAGGGCGGTGACGTCGTAGAACACCAGCACAAAACCTGTGGTCTGGGCGCGTTCATCGGCCAGCCGGCTGACCTTGATCAACAGCACCTGCTCAGGGATGTTGATGATCATGGTCATGGGCACCGCACTGGCCACAGGGCAACTTTGCGCTTCGTCGAGCAGGAAGCTCACCTTGGGGCGCGAACGTTCGGGGTGGAAGGACGTGACCATCTGATCGAACGGGCGCTTTTCGTCCACCGGCAGCACACGCCGTGCAAAGTCGTTCATCGCCAGAACCTTGCGCTGTGCGTCGAGGTGGATCACGCCGACATCGAATTTTTCGAACAGGTACAGGCTGCTTCGGCCAGTGGTTTGGCTGTCCAAGGTGTGTCTCCTGCGACATGCGTGTGCGCCGGGAAGGGCAACCGCCATCGCATGCGCGGCCGATTCTAGACAGAGGCGCGGTGTTGCGCTGGGCTTCAAAAAAATAGAACGTTGTCTTCACAGGGCAACCACCGGCGATGCAGCCCCAGTCCCTACGATGGTTCGAGAAGCTGTCGTGGCTGAAGGCTTCTCTTGTTCCTTGCAACCCAACTCACTCAACACACATGTCCAAAGTCCTCGTCCTCTACTACTCGTCCTACGGTCATCTGGAGACGATGGCTCAGGCCGTCGCCGAAGGTGCGCGCGCCTCAGGTGCCACGGTTGACGTCAAACGTGTGCCGGAAACCGTGCCGGAAGACGTCGCCAAGTCGGCGTATTTCAAGCTGGACCAAGCGGCACCGGTCGCCACCGTGGCCGAACTGGTCAACTACGACGCCATCATCGTGGGCGCGCCCACCCGGTTTGGCCGCATGCCCTCCCAGATGGCGGCCTTTCTGGACCAGGCCGGTGGTTTGTGGGCACGTGGTGCGCTCAATGGCAAGGTGGGCGGCGCCTTCACCTCCACCGCAACCCAGCACGGCGGCCAAGAGGTCACGCTGTTTTCGATCATCACCAACCTCATGCACTTTGGCATGGTCATCGTGGGCTTGCCGTACAGCCACCAAGGCCAAATGACGCTGGACGAAGTGGTCGGTGGCAGCCCTTACGGTGCCACCACCATCGCGGGTGGGCAGGGGCAGCGCCAGCCCAGCGCCATCGAGCTGGAAGGGGCTCGCCACCAAGGCAAGCTGATCGGTGAGACGGCCAACAAGCTGTTCGGCTGAGCACAACCGACCTCGCCATGCCATCGCTCGGAGGCAGCTCTGTGGCTGCCTCGCGGCGGTTGATGAACCCGGGTCGCAGGCGGGCGTCATCCAAGCCGGATGCGGCCGGCTTTGCGGGGTGAACTTAACGCATACCCAGGCACGCCTGCAGCACCGCCACCCGCGCCTGTGCTGCCACCATGCCTCGCCAGTCGTCGGCGTCCACGTAAAACGCGGCCCTCATGTCGTGGCGAATGGTGTTGGCCAGTTCTGTGGGTGCATCGGGGTGGTTGTGGAGCCACTGGTCGGCGCGCAGCGCGTACAAAAAGTCGTCGTACGGAACGGTGCCGAACTCCAGCGCGATCGCGGCGACCTCCGCTTGCGGGCACTCGTCGTAGACACAACCCACCACCGGGCCACGCACTTGTTCAGAGGCGGACTGCCCTTCCCACGCCGCCACCACATCGGCACCCCAGAGGCGACGGCCTCGCGCCAGGTCGGTCTGTTCGGTGCGGCCAGCATGGATTTTTTCGCCGTGGCCGCGCGGCCCGAGGCCGGTGTGCAGGTCCACCCAGGCGATCTGGCGTCTGTGCGCACCATGCTCGCGCAACAGCGCGCGCACCGTTCGGTTGCTCCAGCTGGCCGACAGCCCGCTGTGGAACAGGCCATCGGGGTGACTGGACTGGCCGGCCGTTGCGGCGCGCCGAAAGGCGGCCACACCACGGCGTTCGATCTCGCTGTTCAAGGCCTCTGTGATCTCAGGTGTTGGGGGCCAGGTGGCCGGCACCAGCAACCCATGCAAGGCCGCGTAGTCGGGGTTGTTTGGGGGGCCATCGGGTTCGAAAGCGACGCAATTGCGGTTCAGATCGATGTTGTCCTCGTTCCCGCGCCGCAGGTGGGAAAACCCGTGCGGGTTGATGGCGTGCAGCAGCAGCATGTCCACCCCACACTTGCGCGCCACCGCCAGCAGTTCGGCGTCGTGCAGCAGATGCTGTTGACAACCCGAGCCACACAGCCCCTCGACCCCGTGCACGCCGCTGGACACGATGAGCAGCGGTGCCTGCCCATTGCCATCGGATTGGGCCGTCAGCAGGGCGGCATCCAGCGCGAGCTCCTCGCCCTGGCGGCCCCGATGACCCGGCAGCACGTGGCGTTGCAGCTCGGTCCCGGCGGCGCGTGCAGCGGCCAGAAACTGGGCGCGGCCTTGGGCGTAGGTGGTCGGAAAGCAGACTGCGGGCGTGAGAGCGATTTGGCCCATGGCGGTGTTGTCCGTCGAGGTCATTGGGGCTTGAATCCACTGGCCCGGATCAGCTGGCCCCAGCTTTCGGTCATCTGCGCCATTTGGCGTGCCACCACGTCCCCCACCGCGAAGTCCACTTGCATGCCCAGGCCTTCCAGTTTCTCGCGCAGTGCGGGTTGGGCCAGCACCTCGCGCAGTGCGTCCTGGTAGCGTTTGATCACGGACGCCGGTGTGCCGGTGGGCGCATAGAGCGCCAAGAAGTTGGATTGCTCCACGCCTTTGACACCTTGCTCGGCGAAGGTGGGCGCCTCAGGCAACAGCGGCGAACGCTGTGTGCCAGACACAGCGATCACGCGCAGCTTGCCCGCTTTCTGTTGAGGCAACAGTTCGCTCAGCGAGGTGATGCCGGCGGGGATCTGGCCACCGATCAGGTCGGCCACCATGGGCGCGCCGCCCCGGTAGGGCACGGCGTTGGTGGCCGTGCCCAGGTGATGGCCAACCAGGCCGGCAGTGAACTCGGGCACGCTGGCTGGGGCGGGCACGCCGACGGCACCGCGATCGCTTTGCTCGCGTACCCACTTGCCGTAGTCGGTCAGGCGTTGAGCTTGGGTGGATGGGTGCACCGCAAGACCAAAGGCAATCTGGGTCACGCGCGCCACTGGCACGAAATCGGTGACCGGGTTGAAGCCCGGCGTTTTCAGCGTCTGCGGCACGATGACGACGGTGTGGTCGTTGGACATGAACAGCGTTTGCCCATTGGGTGCCGCCTGCTTCAGGGCCACGGCGGCAATCTGGCCCCCCGCGCCGGTGCGGTTGTCGATCACAAAGGATTGGCCCAGTTGGCGGCCCAACGCATCTGCCACATGGCGCGCCGCCGCGTCCACCCCTCCCCCAGCAGGGAAGCCCACGAGGATGCGCACAGGCTGGTCACTGCCCTGCGCGAGCACGGGCATGGTGAGCCCCAGGCTGAGGGCGAAGGCAAGAGAGGTGCCCAGAAGACGGCGGCGGACGGACGGGCAGATGAGCTGCATGGGGTGCTCCGGAAAAGGGGTGAGAGACAGGGACGCCGCGAACTTTAGAAGCTTGCACCGATAAATAAAAGACAAAATTTATGGCATAAAGAAAAGAAAATTCTTTCATCAAACACCACATTGCGTGAACAGCAAGCGATGAAACTCAACCCCAGCCAACTGGAAGTTTTTGTGGTCGTGGTCGAGTGCGGCAGCATCCGCGCGGCCGCACGCCGTCTGAGCCTGACCCAGCCCGCCGTGACTTATGTGGTGCGTGAGTTGGAGCGCCAGGTCGGCGCAGCGTTGCTGTTGCGTCAGACCAGCGGCGTCATGCTGACAAGCCTGGGCGAATCCCTGCACCGGCGTGCGTTGCGTCTGCTGGAGGCGTGGCGCCAAGCGCAGGACGAGTTGGCACAGCTGCGGGACGGCACCAGCGGCTCTTTGCGCTTGGCTTTCAGCTCGGGTGCCGCCGCGCGTGTGCTGGCCCCGGCCTTGGAGGCCTTCCGGCTGGCCCGCCCTGGCGTGCGCCTGGACATCCACGAGTTGTCATTGAGCGATCCGCGCGAGCTGTGGAAAGTGGGGCAGTACGACTTCGCCGTGATCAGCGAACTGGACGAGCCGGTGGACGATGAACTGGACCGCCAGGTGCTCTTCCGTGTGCCCTTGCAGGTCATGGCCAGGCGGGACCACCCGTTGGCCGGTGCCCGTTCGCTGCGTGAGCTGAACGATTGTCTGTGGCTTCTGCCGGGGTATGGACCGCGCGTGATCGGCGGCGAAATGCTGGCCTTGGGTGGCGAGGCGCCGCGGCAGGTGATGATGGTGCAGTCCCTCTACATCGCGCTGTCGCTGGTGCGCAGCACCGATGCGTTGGTGCTGATGTCCACTGTGGTGCTGGACGATCCGCAAGTGGCGCAAGCGGTGGTGGCGTTGCCTCTGCGCGAAACGCTGCCGCAGTTGAGGGTCTCGCTGGTCAGCCAAGGCATGGACGGGCTGACGCCAGCCGCGCGGCAGTTTGCAGATGGCCTGATCGCGGCCGCACAGGCCACGGGTTCGCTCACTGCGGCTCCAAGCAAGCGTGGCCGCAGCACGGCGGGACGTGGGCGCAAGGCTGTGCCCTGAGGCTTTGGGCAGCGAAGGGTGGCAGGTGCCTTCGGTTCTCAATGTCGTTTGAGCAACGGCGAGGCGGGCAAGAGCCGAAACGCCGTTGAAGCGCACAAGAGCCATGCAGCGATTGTCAGCATCACCATGCGGTAGGGCTCGTGTCCGTGGCCTTCCGCCCAGGCGGCCACGGCGCCCGTCATTGACTGCATGAAGGACACACCCAAAAACATGGCCATGGTGTAGAGCGACAGGGCGCGGCCCGTGAGCGCCGGCGCGTACGACGACCGCACATCGGCGTACTGCAACACGCCCTGGCCAGACACCACACCTGTCATGATCATCAAGGCCACGGTGGCACCGGCGTGTTGCACAAAGGCCAGGGTGGCAAACAACAACGCCATCAGCAACGAGGCGTTGGCCACCCACGCCCGGCGCCGTTGCGGGCCGGGGTCCATGCGTCCAAACGCGGCGGGGGTGAACAGTGCGATGAGCGACAGTGCGAAGGCCACGTTGCCGCTGTCCACCAACGAAAAGCCCAGGCGGTGTATCAACAGCGGACCCAGCCAGAGGCCTCGCAGCGATAGGAAGGCGGCATAACACGACATCCCCAGAATGACGATACCCCAGGTGTGTGGCAACTGAAAAAGGCGCCCCAGGCCCAAGAGCGCATCGCTCCACCCACCCGCCGGACCGCGCTCCGCCTCGGAGGTTTCAGGCTCATACACCACCACGTAGATCAGCCACCACGACACGATGCTCAACACCGTCAGCACGGCAAAGCCGCTGCGCCATCCCCACTGCTGCACGGCCCACGCCAACGGGGTGCCGGTGAACAACAAGCCCAGGCCACCAATGCCCATGCTCAGCCCCGAGAAAAAGGCAAAGCGATCGGCGGCGAAATACCGTGCGATGAACAAGGTGCAGGCGACAAACGCTGGCGAGCAGCCGATGCCGATGAGCACCTGCCCCGTCATCAACCAACTTTGACTCGGTGCGAGGGCGGACAGCGCCGCGCCGGCAACACTCAACGGCGCTGCCAACAAGACCGTGCGGCGCAGCCCGTAACGATCGAGAGCAATCCCCATGAACAACTGAGCGACACCGAACGACAGACCGAACAGGCCAGCGAAGGCCCCCAGTGAGGTGGCTGGCAACCCAAAGTCGGCTTGCAAACCGGGAGCGAGGATGGCTGTGACAGTTCGATAGGCTTGGCTCAGAGAAAAGCCGGACAACAAGGCCAGGAGCATCACCCAGAGGGGCCGGGTGCGGGGTGCAGGGGTGGGTCGGGGTGGGGATGGGTGTGGCACGCAGGGATTGTGCAGGACGCACCTGTTGTCACACCACCGACTGCGCCTGCGCCTCGCTGGGCGTTTGAGCGAAGGCGTCGTCTGGCGCGGCGGTGACGATGGAGGTCAGGGCTGGTTGCGCGGGTTGCAGGCGGGTGAGGTCGGGCCGGGGGCGGCGCAGGCGGGCGTCGCTGGCAAAAGCTTGTTCCATGGCGCTGGCCGCGCCCAGCAAGGCCACGTCGCCCCGGAAGCGGCCGATCACCTGCAGGCCGAAGGGCATGCCTTGTGCGTCCATGCCGCAGGGCAGGCTCAGCGCGGGGTGGGTGGTCAGGGTGACGACGTAGGTGAGTGCCAGCCAGCGGTAGTAGTTGTCCTGCGGCTTGCCATCGATGTCGGCCGCGTGCGTCTGCGTCCAGGGGAAGGGCGACACCGGTGTGGTGGGGGCGAGCACCAGGTCGTACTCGGCAAACACGGGCTGAAAGCGCTGCACGATGCGGGTCTGCTCGGCCTGCGCCCAGGCGGTGTCGAGCAGGCTCATGCGGGCGCCCATCTCGTAGTTGCTGCGCGGGTTGGGGCCCAGGCTGCCGGGATCGTTCTCGTAGGTGGTGCGCATGCCGGCCACAAAGGCCTCGGCCCGCAGCACGTCGAAACAGCGGTGGGTGTCGCCGAGGTCGAAGCTGAATTCGTCGCAGGCCGCGAACAGGTGGCGCATGGCGGCGATTTTTTCGCGGAAGGCGCGGCGCACCACCGGGTCTACGTCGCACTGGCCGAAGTCCTCTGTCCAGGCCACGCGCAGGCGCGAGAGGTCGGGGGTGACCGGGCGCAAAAACGCCAGCGGGTCCAGCGGGTGGCTCAGCGGGTCGCCAGGGTGGGGGCCGGCCGTGGCCGCGAGTTGCAGGCAGGTGTCGGCCAGGTCGCGGCCCATGGGGCCCACCACCGAGATCGGCGACCAGCCCAGGGGCTTGCGCACGCTGGGGATGACGCCGGGCGAGGGCCGCATGCCCACCACGCCACATTTGGCTGCCGGGATGCGCAGCGAGCCGCCGGTGTCGGAGCCGGTGCACAGGGGCAGCAGGTCCAGCGCGAGCGCGGCGGCCGAGCCCCCCGATGACCCACCCGCGTTGAGGTTGGGGTTGAAGGGGTTGCCGGTGGCGCCCCACACGGGGTTGCGGCTGTTGGCACCCGCGCCCATCTCGGGCACGTTGGTCTTGCCGACCACCACGGCGCCCGCACGCCGCAGCCGGGCCACCAGCTCGATGTCGGCCGCTGGCACGTGGTTGCGCAGGCTGGGGGTGCCCGAGGTGGACAACAGGCCGGCGGTAGGTTCCAGGTCTTTCACGCCCAGGGGCAGGCCGTGCAGCAGGCCCAGCGGCTCGCCACGCATCACGGCCTGTTCGGCAGCGCGGGCCTCGGTGCGCGCGCGTTCGAAGCAGGTGGCGGTGATGGCGTTGACGAAGGGGTTGAGGCGCTCAATGCGGGCGATGCAGGCGTCCAGCAGTTCCACCGGGGAGAGTTGCCGCGCGCCGATCAGGCGGCGCAACTCCACGGCAGAGGTTTCGGGCAATGTGTCGTGTGCGGTGCAAGCCATTGCGGGTCTCAATCGGCCTGGATGTTGGCGCGGCGGGCCACGGCGCGCATCAGCGGCAGCTCCTTGTCGATCTGGGCCACCGAGGCCTTGGCGTCACCGTAGATGGGCTCCACGCCCTGTGCTCGCAATGCCGCCTGCGTGGCGGGTTCTGCGACGATGGTGGCCAGTGTTTTTTCCAGCTTGGCGCGCACAGCATCGGGCGTGCCTTTGGGGGCCACCATCATGATCCAGGTGTCGGCGTCGATCTCGGGGTAGCCCGACTCGGCGAAGGTCGGCACGTCGGGCAGTTGCGACGAGCGCTTGGCGGTGGTCACCGCGATGGCTTTGATCTTGCCGGCCTTGAGCTGGGGCAGGGCGGCGGTCACGGTGTCCACCGAGTACGCCACCTGGCCGCCGATCAGGTCGGTCATGGCCGGCGCGCTGCCCTTGTAGGGCACGTGCATCATCTGGCCGCCCACGGCCTGCAACACGATTTCGGCGGTGAAGTGCGAGGTGGTGCCGCTGCCGAAAGAGGCGTAGGTCAGCTGGCCCGGCGCGGCCTTGATGGCGGCAACAAAGCCCTTCACGTTGCTGGCAGGCTGATTTTTGTTGGCCAGCACGATCAAGGGAATGCGCCCGACGATGCCGATGGGGTCGAAGCTCTTGACCGCGTCGTAGGGCAGGTTGGGGCGCAAGGCGGGGTTGACGGTGAAGGTGGAGCCCGAACTGACGAGCAAGGTGTGGCCATCGGCGGCGGCCTTGGCGGCGAACGCGGCTCCCACCGCCGTGCCGGCACCCGGGCGGTTGTCGATCACCACCGGCTGGCCCAGCAGCTCTTGCAGGCGCTTGCCCACCAGGCGGCTCACGGTGTCGGCGCTGCCCCCGGGCGGGAAAGGCACCACCAGCGAGATGGGGCGGCTGGGGTAGCTGTCTTGTGCGGCCACGGGTGCGGTCCAGGCCGAGAGCACGGCCAACAGGCCGGCGGCGGCCAGGAGCTGCCGGCGGGCGGCGGGGGTGGGGTTGTGGGCCGTGTGGGACATGGTGTTCAACAAAAGGTGGAGGGAAGGTGGGGCCATGCTAGGAAGCTTGGACCTGTGCAGCAACATCAACAAAAAGAAAATTGCGTTGCGTAGAATGCAATTCATCACAGGACCTGGCTTCCCATGAGCACACCCGCCCGCCCGCCGGCCACCCGCCGCACCGCCGACAGCGCCATCGGCCGCAAGATCAACCAGCGTGTGTTGCAGGAGGTGGCGCTGCAGCACTTCATGGAGGTGGTGCATGCCGGCTCGGTCACCGAAGCCGCGGCGCGGCTGGACGTGGCCCCCTCGGCCGTGAGCCGCCAGATCGCGCGCCTGGAGCGCGAACTCGACACGCTGTTGTTCGACCGCCGCGCGCGTGGCATGGTGCTCAACTCCGCCGGCGAACTGCTGGCCGCCCACGCCCGGCGCGCCTGGCTGGACATCGAACGCGTGACCGAAGACATCCTGGCCTTGCGGGGCTTGCGTGTGGGGCAGGTACGCGTGGCGGCCACGGAAGGGTTTGCCTACGAGTTCCTGCCCGCGCTCATCGCCCAGTTCCAGGCCCAGCGCCCGGGCATCGTGTTCCTGCTCGACATGTGTGTGCAGGCAGAGGTGGTGCGCCGGGTGCGCGAGGGCGAGGTGGACATTGGCGTGACCGTGAGCCTGAGCTCCGAACGTGGCCTGGAGGTGGAGCTGCGCCACCCCGCGCCGGTGCTGGCGGTGATGGCGGCCGGCCACCCGCTGGCGCAGAAGCGCCAGCTCTCCTTGGCCCAGGTGCTGGCCTACCCGCTGGCTCTGCCGGCGCCCGCCTCCACCCTGCGCCAATTGCTGGACATCAGCTGCAGCCGCCAGGGCCTGCACCCCGAGCCGGTGTTCACCGCCACCCACCTCTACCCGCTGGTGAACTACGTGGCCAGCACCCAGGCCGTCACCTTTTGTGGTGAAACGGCCTTGCGCCAGCACCTGGCCGCCGGCGCGCTGCGCGCGGTGCCGCTGCGCGATCGCGAGATGAACGAGCGCCATTTCGAACTGCAGTCGCTTGCGGGTCGCCAGCTGCCCGACGCAGCGCGGGCCTTTGTGGGCCACGTGCGCGAGGCGTTGGCGCGTGAAGGTTGAAGTCACGCACCACAAGGTTTGCGATAGCCGCAACGCTTGTTTCACCAGACCGCGTGGCGCGAAGCGGCCTGCTCGTAAATAATGCCCCGTCCCATTTAACCCTCACCCCAAGCGTTGTCTGCCATGACCCAAGCCGCCGTCCTGCCCCTCTCCAAAACCCGCCGCTCGGCCGATCTGGTGTTCCTCTCCGGTGACCTTCCCTTGGGCCCCGACGGCACCATCCCCACTGGCATCGAAGCCCAGACCGAACTCACGCTGGACCGCATCGCCGCCACCCTAGCCACCGAGGGCCTGGGCCTGAACGATGTCGTGTCGGTCACCGCTTACCTGATTGACCCGGCCGATTTCGCCGCCTTCAACCGGGTCTATGCCGGCCGCTTCAGCCAGCCCTATCCCGTGCGCACCACCGTGCGTGCCGACCTCATGCTGCCCAACGCCCGCCTGGAGCTGACGGTGGTGGCGCGCGCGCGGTCATGACGCGCGAAGTCGTTGTTCTGGGTGCCGGCATGGTCGGCACGTGCACCGCGCTGCACCTCGCACTGCGCGGCCACGCCGTCACCCTGGTGGACCGCCGTGGCCCCGGCCAGGAAACCTCCTACGGCAACGCGGGTTTGATCCAACGCGAGGCGGTGGAGCCTTATCCTTTTCCGCGCGACTGGGCAACCCTGCTGCGCGTGGCGCTCAAACGCGGCGCCGATGTGAACTACCACCTCACGGCACTGCCCACCGTGGCAGCACCGCTGGCGCGCTACTGGGCCAACTCCACGCCCGAGCGCCACGCCCGCATCGCCCAGGCGTATGGCCGCCTGATCGAACACTGCACCACCGAACACCAGATGCTCATCGAACGCGCGGGCGCTAACGACCTGGTGCGCCGCGATGGCTACCGTTTTGTGTTCCGCGATGCGGCTTCCTTCGAGGCCGGCGCGGCGCGGGCCCAGGCGTTGGCAGGGTCTCACGGCCTGCGCCATGTGGTGCAGGACAGCGATGCATTGGCCCATGCCGAACCGGCGTTGCGCCAACGCATGGCCGGTGCCATCCACTGGCTGGACACCTGGGCCGTGAGCGACCCGGGTGAGCTGGTGGAGCGGTACGCGGCGCTGTTCCAGCAGCTGGGCGGCCGCATGGTGAGCGGCGATGCCACCACGCTGCAGGCCACGGCCAGCGGCTGGCGTGTGGACACCGACGCCGGCGCCCTGATGGCCGAGCACGCCGTGGTGGCGCTGGGCCCGTGGTCCGACGGTTTGCTGCGCGGCCTTGGCTACCGCTACCCCCTGTTCGTCAAGCGCGGCTACCACCGCCACTACCGGGGTAGCGAGGCGCCCCGCCTGGCGCTGTACGACGTGGACCGGGGCCTGGTGCTGGCACCCATGAAGCGTGGCGTGCGCCTGACCACGGGAGCCGAGTTTGCGCGCCTGGATGCCGCGCCCACCCCCGTGCAACTGGGGCGGGCCCATGCCCTGGGCAGCGAGCTCTTGGACCTCTCCGGCCCGGTGGAACCGCAGCCTTGGCTGGGAGCCCGTCCTTGCACCGGCGACATGCTGCCGGTGGTGGGCGCCGCGCCGCGCCACCGCGGCCTGTGGTTCAACTTTGGCCACGCCCACCAGGGCTTCACGCTGGGCCCGGTGTGCGGGCGCCTGCTGGCCGAGATG
>DASUIK010000088.1:0-9515 GCA_036279795.1 Burkholderiaceae bacterium
TCACCCCCTCAAGGGGGCGATGCCAGCCGACCGGCAGAGCCGGATCGGCGGCATCCCCGGAGCGGTCATGGCCCACCTGATGCAAACCTGAACCCAATGAACCTCACATCCCTTCCCGTGGTGGCGCTGACCCTGGGCGACCCCGCCGGCATTGGCGCCGAACTGATCGCGCGGCTGCTGGCGCGGCCTGAGGCCACACAAGACGCCAACGTCGTGCTGATCGGCGACCCCTGGCTGTGGGCCTGGGGTCAGCAGGTGGCCGGCGTGGCCGTGGCCACCGAGCCCATCGCCTCGCTGGCCGAGGCGCGTGGCCGCAGCCACACCACCCGCCCGGCCTTCGTGGCGGTGGACAGCATCGCGCAGGCCGATGTGGCCGTGGGCCAGGTGGGCGCGGCCGGCGGGCGCAGCGTGTTGAAAGTGCTCGACACCTGCATGGACGCCACCCTGGCCGGCGCGGTGGACGCCATCTGCTTCGCGCCGCTGAACAAGCAAGCCATGAAGCTGGGTGGCCTGCAACACGAAGACGAGTTGCACCACTTTGCCGAGCACCTGGGCGTGACCAGCTACTTCTGCGAGTTCAACACCCTGGGCAGCTTGTGGACCTCGCGTGTGTCGTCCCACATCCCGCTGAAAGACGCGGCAAGTTACCTCAGCGTGGAGCGCATCCAGTCGGCCACGCGGCTCATCCACGCCTCGTTGCGCGCCGCTGGCGTGGCGCGGCCGCGTGTAGCGGTGGCGGCCTTCAACCCCCATGGCGGCGACGGTGGGGTGTGTGGCCGCGAAGAGATCGACATCATCGCGCCCGCCGTGGCCGGCCTCAACGCCGAAGGCCTCGACATCGCCGGCCCCTTTCCCGCAGACACCATCTTTCTGAAGGCGCGCGATGGTCTCTTTGATGCCATCGTGACCATGTACCACGACCAGGGCCAGATCGCCATCAAGCTCATGGGCTTCAGCAAAGGTGTGACGGTGCAGGGTGGCCTGCCCATTCCCATCACCACGCCGGCTCATGGCACCGCCTACGACATCGCAGGCCTTGGCCGCGCCAACGTGGACGCCACCTGGCAAGCGTTTCAGATCGCCATCCGCATGGGCCGTTCGCTGCAGCAGCAGCGTGCCGCCTGAGTCCCCCCATTTCTCACCCACAAGTCACACCATGAAGATCACCGCCGTCCGCGCCCGCGTCTACGAATGGAAGGGCAAAACCGTTCCGCCCCAGGGCAACTTCTGCTCCAACGCCATGGACCTGGTTTATTCCAAGACCGAGACCATGAGCACCTTCCGCTTCCATTCCTGGACGGTGGTGGAAATCGAGACCGACAGCGGCATCATCGGCCTGGGCAATGTGGCCCTGGCACCCAAGATCGCCAAGGCCATCATCGACGAGTACCTGACACCACTGGTGCTGGGCCAGGACCCCTGGGACTACGAGTACCTGTGGCAGCGCATGTACCGCGCCACCCACGCCTGGGGCCGCAAGGGCGTGACCATGGCCGCCATCTCGGCGGTCGATCTGGCCATCTGGGACATCCTGGGCAAAAGCGTCAACAAGCCGGTTTTCAAGCTGCTGGGCGGGCGCACCAAAGAGAAGATCCCCTGCTACTACAGCAAGCTCTACCGCACCGACCTCAAGGCCATGCAGGACGAGGCGCAGCAGTTCAAAGACCAGGGCTTCAAGGCTTTCAAGATGCGCTTCGGCTACGGCCCTGCCCACGGCCAGCAAGGCGTGACCGAGAACCTCAAGTCGGTGGAGGCGGTGCGCGAGGTCATCGGCTACGAAAACGACCTGATGCTGGAGTGCTACATGGGCTGGAACCTGGAGTACGCCAAACGGATCCTGCCCAAACTCGCCAAGTTCGAGCCACGCTGGCTGGAGGAACCGGTGATTGCCGACGACATCGACGGCTACGCCGAGCTCAACGCCATGGGCCATATGCCCATCAGCGGCGGGGAACACGAATTCAGCCTCTACGGCTTCAAGCAACTGCTCGACAAAAAGGCGGTCAGCGTGGTGCAGTACGACACCAACCGCGTGGGTGGCATCACCGCCGCGCACAAGATCAACGCGCTGTGTGAGGCCTACAGCGTGCCGGTCATTCCGCACGCCGGTCAGATGCACAACTACCACCTGACCATGAGCACCCTGGCCTCGCCCATGGCGGAGTACTTTCCCATCTTCGACGTTGAGGTGGGCAACGAGCTGTTCTGGTACATCTTCGACGGCGAGCCCATTGCCGAGAACGGCTTCCTCGACCTGAAGGACGACGTGCCGGGCCTGGGCCTGACGCTCAAGACCGAGTACCTCGACCAGTTCCACATCGTCGAGTGAGGCCCAGCATGCAACGACGCTACACGGGCGTGTTCCCGGTGGTGCCCACCACCTTCCATGAGGACGGATCACTCGATCTGGACAGCCAGAAGCGCTGCCTCGATTTCATGATCGATGCCGGCTCCAACGGCTTGTGCCTCCTGGCCAACTTCTCCGAGCAGTTCTCGCTGTCGGACGAGGAGCGTGAAGTCATCACCCGCACCTGCCTGGAACACGTGGCCGGACGCGTGCCGGTCATCGTCACCACCACACACTACGGCACCTCGGTGTGCGCCGCCCGCAGCAAGCGCGCGCAGGACATGGGCGCGGCCATGGTGATGGTCATGCCGCCCTACCACGGCGCCACCTTCCGCGTGCCCGAGGCGCAGATTTTCGAGTTCTATGCGCGTGTGTCCGACGCCATCACCATCCCGATCATGGTGCAGGACGCGCCCGCCAGCGGCACGGTGCTGTCAGCGCCCTTCCTGGCGCGCATGGCCAAAGAGATTGAGCAGCTGAGCTACTTCAAGATCGAAACCGCCGGCGCTGCCAGCAAGCTGCGCGAGCTGATTCGCCTGGGGGGCGATGCCATTGAAGGCCCCTGGGACGGCGAAGAAGCCATCACCCTGCTGCCCGATCTGGACGCTGGCGCGACAGGAGCCATGACGGGCGGCGCCTTCCCCGACGGCATTCGCACCATCATCGACCCCTACCTGGCCGGTGACCGCGAAGCCGCCGTGGCCGCCTATGCCAAGTGGCTGCCGCTGATCAACCAGGAAAACCGCCAGGGCGGCATCCTGAGCGCCAAGGCCCTGATGAAGGCCGGTGGCGTGATCACCTGCGAGGCCGGACGCCACCCCTTCCCGCCCATGTCGCCCGAGGTGCGCGCCGGCCTGCTGGACGCTGCGAAACGGCTCGACCCGCTGGTGCTGCGCTGGGGGCGTTGAACATGAGCCATGCCCACTACATTGCCGGCGACTGGGTCGCCGGCAGCACCAGCGCGCCCAACCTCAACCCCTCCAACCTGGCCGACGTGGTGGGCGAGTACGCCCTGGGCGACGCCACGCATGTGGACGCGGCCGTGACCGCCGCACGCGCAGCCTTTTCCGCCTGGTCCACCAGCGGCGTGCAGCTCCGTGCCGACGCGCTGGACAAGATCGGCAGCGAAATCCTGGCCCGCCGCGAAGAACTGGGCCGCCTGCTGGCGCGCGAGGAAGGCAAGACCCTGCCCGAAGCCGTCGGTGAGGCCACGCGTGCCGGCCAGATCTTCAAGTTCTTTGCCGGTGAATGCCTGCGCCTGGCGGGTGAAACCCTGCCTTCGGTGCGCCCCGGCATTGGGGTGGACATCACCCGCGAACCGCTGGGCGTGATTGGCCTCATCACACCCTGGAACTTTCCCATCGCCATCCCAGCCTGGAAAATCGCACCCGCTTTGGCATACGGCAACTGTGTGGTCATCAAGCCCGCCGATCTGGTGCCCGGCTGCGCGTGGGCGCTGGCCGAGATCATCAGCCGCAGTGGCATACCACCCGGCGTGTTCAACCTCGTCATGGGCCAGGGCCGCAGCGTGGGCGAGGCGCTGGTGAACCACCCCGGTGTGGACGGCATCAGCTTCACCGGCTCCCAAGGCGTGGGCCAGCGCATCGCCGCCACCTGCGTGGCACAGCACAAGAAGGTGCAGCTGGAGATGGGTGGCAAGAACCCCCAGGTGGTGCTGAACGATGCGGACCTGAAACAGGCGGTGGAGCTGTGCACGCAGAGCGCGTTTTTCTCCACCGGCCAGCGCTGCACGGCGTCGAGCCGCCTCATCGTCACCCAGGGCATCTACCCCGCCTTCATCGAAGCGCTGCAGGCGCGCGTGGCATCGCTGAAGGTGGACAACGCCCTCATGGCAGGCACCGACATCGGCCCCGTGGTAAGCGAGATCCAGTTGGCACAAGACTTGAGCTATGTGGCCATCGCGCAAAGTGAAGGTGGCACGCTGCTGTGCGGCGGCCAGCGCCTGCAGCGCGAGACGGAAGGCTTCTACATGGCGCCCGCGCTCATCACCGACACGACGCCAGGCATGCGCATCAACCGCGAAGAGGTGTTTGGCCCCGTGGCCAGCGTGATCCGTGTGAAGGACTACGAAGAAGCGCTGGCGGTGGCCAACGACACGCCGTTTGGCCTCTCGGCCGGCATCGCCACCTCCAGCCTCAAACACGCCAGCCACTTCAAGCGCCACGCCCAGGTGGGCATGGTGTTGGTCAACCTGCCCACGGCCGGCGTGGACTACCACGTGCCTTTTGGCGGCCGCAAGGGCAGCAGCTACGGCGCGCGTGAGCAGGGGCGCTACGCGGCGGAGTTTTTCACCACGGTGAAAACGGCGTACACGCTGGCGTGATGGGCATCAAGGCGGAGTTCAAGGCGCGATCCCCAGCGCCTTGAGTCGCTGGTGCAAACCCTGTGCCATCTCCCGGTAACCGGCGGCGTTGGGGTGAACGGGATCGGTGCGCAGGGCGGCGTCGCCCAGCACGCGGGAGAACACCTCGGGCACCAGCGCCACCTGTTCCTCTTCGGCCAGCTCGGCGTACAAAGGCGCATCGCTGGGGCGTCCTGCCACCGCAGCCATCAGCGAAAGCGCCGGCACCGCCACCAGCACCGTCTGGGCGCCGCTGGCCTTGGCGGCCTGGATCAGGCCACGCACATCGGCCTTCACATCGGCGGCAGTGCGCCGCCGCAGGAAGTCGTTGCCACCGATTTCGATGACGACCAGCGCAGGCCGGTGCTGCGCCAGCAAGGCCGGCAAACGCGCCTGCGCCGCCTGCGCGGTGTCGCCCGGCACACCCGCGTTGACCATCTGCCAACCGGTGGCGGCGGCCAGCAGCGTGGGCCAGTCTTCGCCCGGCCCGGCGCCAGTGCCATGGGTCACGCTGTCGCCAAAGGCCAAGACGGTCTGGCCGGCGGGCACGACGAACTGGCGGGGCGACGGGCCACATCCCGCGAGCATGGCCAGCAACACGCTCGCGAAAAAGAAGGTGCGTCTCAACATGGTGGCCATTGTCGTGCCCATAAAAATGTTTCTGCCTCCACTGCATCCAAACCCGCATCTGGCGTGTAGAGCATGACAGCAGCACCTTCGCTGCTTCATTTCCAACCTGATGGAGCTCAACACCATGCACACCAACCGTATCGCTGTTCTGGCCGCTTCCGCGACCGCCCTGGCCTTTTTGACCGCCTGCGGCACCATGACGGCCCCCTATGCCACGTTCTCCCAGGCCCACCTGCCCGAGGCGGTCAAGGTGCCCGCAGGCCACAAGGTGGCCATGGAGACCGTGGGCATGGGCGAGATCACCTACGAATGCCGCGCCAAGAAAGACATGGCCGGCCAGTTCGAATGGGTGTTTGTGGGCCCGGATGCCAAGCTGACGGACCGCAGCGGCAAAACCGTGGGCAAGTACTACGGTCCGCCCGCCACCTGGGAGTCCAACGACGGCTCCAAGTTGACCGCCACGCAGCTGGCCGTGGCCCCCGCCGGCAACGGCAACATCCCGCTGCAACTGGTCAAGGCCAACCCGGCGATGGGCATGGGCGCCATGCAGGGTGTCACCCACATCCAGCGCGTGGCCACGCAGGGCGGTGTCGCGCCCGCGAGCGCTTGCGCTCAAGCAAACGCGGGCACCAAGCAGATCGTGAAGTACCAGGCCGACTACATCTTCTGGAAAATGGGCTGACCCGAGCCGATCGACGCGGGCAGGTGCTATCCTGCCCGGCGCCATGCCCGCCACGCCCCCCGAGTTCGACTACGAAGCCGCCCTGGCCGCCTGTGCCGGCGGTGACGGCGCCGCGCTGCAGCGCCTGTACCAGCAGGAAAGCGCGCGCCTGCTGGGGGTGGTGCAGCGCATCGTGCGCAACATGGCCCTGGCCGAAGACATCGTGCACGACGCCTTCGTCAACATCTGGCGCCGCGCCCACAGCTTCGACGCCACACGGGGCGAAGCGCGGGGTTGGATCTACAGCATCGCCCGCCACCTGGCGCTGAACGCGGTGCGCGACGGCCAGCGCGAGCTGACGGTGGACGAGGCCACCAGCGAGGCGTTGGACATGGCGCAGTCGCTCGCCGCCTGGCGCGACACGCAGGACAGCTTCGCCTGGCAAGACAGCGCGGGGCGCATTGCCCCTTGCCTGGAACAGCTGGAACCGGTGCGCCGCAACTGCATTCTTCACGCCTATGTGGACGGCCTCTCGCACAGCGAGATCGCCCAACGCACGGGCGCCCCCCTGGGCACGGTGAAGGCCTGGATCAAACGCAGCCTGGCTGCCTTGCGCGACTGCATCGGATGAAGCCACTCGACACACTATCGGCCGACGAACGCGATGCCCTCGCGGGCGAATACGTGCTCGGCACGCTGCCCGCACCCTTGCGCGAGGCGGTACAGGCGCGCCTGGCCACCGACGTGGCACTGGCGCAGGCGGTGACCGCCTGGGAACGCCGCCTGCTGCCCCTGGCCGCGCTGGCCGAGCCCGTGGCCCCACCGGCCCGCCTGTGGCAGCGCATCGAGGTCAGCCTCGATCTCGCCCCACGCCCACCTTGGTGGCGCCTGGGCTGGAACAGCCTGGCCCTGTGGCGGGGCCTGGCCGTGAGCGGCATGGCCGCCGCCGCGTTGATGGCCGCCGTGCTCGTCAACCAGCCACCGGCCGATGCCCCCCGCTTTCTGGTGGTGCTGGTGGCGCCGCAAGACAAAGCGCCAGGCTGGGTGGTGCAGGCCAGCGACACACGCAGCGTGAGTCTCATCCCCTTGGCCACCATGGAGGTGCCAGCCGACAAGGCACTGGAGTTCTGGACCAAGGCCGATGGCTGGAACGCGCCCGTGTCGCTGGGCCTGGTCAAACCGGGACAACGCATCCAGGTGCCCCTGGACAAACTGCCCGCGCTGCAACCCAACCAGCTGTTCGAGCTGACGCTGGAGCCCGCCACCGGCTCGCCCACGGGTCGGCCCACGGGGCCCATTCAGTTCATCGGGCGGGCCGTGCCCGTCACCTGAGCGGAGCGGAAAGAGACGGTCGTGCGACGCATTGCCCACCTCGACATGGACGCCTTTTACGCGTCGGTGGAGCTGCTGCGCTACCCGCAGCTCAAGGGGCTGCCGGTGGTCATTGGCGGTGGCCGGCGGCAGGAGGACGATGCGCTGGCGGCCGCGTACGGCAACGAGCTGGACCGCATCCCGGTGGACGCCTTCCCACGCCTGAAAGGCTATGTGGGCCGAGGCGTCATCACCACCGCCACCTACGCGGCGCGCGCCTTTGGCGTGGGTTCCGCCATGGGCCTGATGAAGGCCGCCAAGCTTTGCCCCGACGCCTTGTTGTTGCCGGTGGACTTTGCGGAGTACCGGCGCTTTTCGCGCCGCTTCAAGGAGGTCATCACCGAGATCGCGCCGGTGATGGAAGACCGAGGGGTGGACGAGGTCTACATCGACTTCACAGAAGTGCCTGGTGGTCAGCGCGAAGGCGGGCGCGTGCTGGCGCGGCTGATTCAGAAAAGCATTTTTGAAGCCACCGGCCTGACTTGCTCCATCGGCGTGGCGCCCAACAAACTGCTGGCAAAAATGGCCAGCGAGTTCAACAAGCCCCAGGGCATCTCCATCGTGTTGGATGCCGATCTGCAGGCCAAGATCTGGCCCCTGCCCTGCCGCAAGATCAATGGCATCGGCCCCAAGGCCGACGAAAAACTCCAGGGTCACGGCATCGTCACCATCGGCGACCTGGCCGCGCGAGAACGCCCCTGGCTGATCGAACATTTTGGCAAGGCCTATGGTGCCTGGCTGTTTGACGCCGCCCACGGCCGCGATGAACGCCCAGTGGTGACCGAAAGCGAGCCCGTATCCATGAGCCGCGAAACCACGTTTGACCGCGACCTGCACGCCGTGCGCGACAAGGCCGAGCTGGGCGCTGTCTTCACCCGCCTGTGCGAACAGGTGGCCGCCGACCTGCAGCGCAAAGGCTACGTGGGAAAAACGGTGGGCGTGAAGCTGCGCTTCGACGATTTCAAGATTGTGACGCGCGACCACACACTGCCCCAGCCCGTGGCCGGTGCCGCCGCCATACGGCGCGCGGCCGGCCTGGCACTCAAACGCGCCCCGCTGGAACGCCGCCTGCGCCTGTTGGGGGTGCGCGTGGGCGGGCTGACCCGGGCCGACGCCCCCAACGAACCCTTGCCGGCCGAGCCCGTCACGCTGCCCCTGTTTGGCGACGACTGAGCCAGACGCTGTCACCTGCGACACCCGCTGTGGTATCGGTGGCGTCTGATAATTTTCCGTGCCGTGACCACCCAGGCTGTTCGGGTGGCGTTCATCCACCCACACCCCACTGCCATGACCACCACGCCCCTGAGCTGCTTCACCCTCACCGAAACCGATCACGTCGCCCACCTGGTGCTCAACCGCCCCGAGGCCATGAACACCATGCACCCCACCTTCTGGCGCGAACTGGGCGAGGTGCTGACGGACCTGCACCGCGCAGGCACCGCCCGCGCGCTGGTGATCAGCAGCACCGGCAAACATTTCAGCGCCGGCATGTCGCTGGAGACCTTTGCCGGCGCTATTCAAATGGACGACCAAAGCCCTGAAGGACGCGCGGCCATCTTTGATCTGCTGACCGACATGCAAGCCACCTTCACCCAGTTGGAGAACCTGCGAGTGCCCGTCATCGTGGCGCTCCAAGGCGGCTGCATCGGTGGCGCGGTGGACATGGTCACCGCCTGCTGTGTGCGCTACGCGGCGGCCGATGCTTTCTTCTGCATCCAGGAAATCAACATCGGCATGGTGGCCGACGTGGGCACGCTGCAGCGCCTGCCCAAGCTGCTGCCCATGGCCCTGGTGAAGGAACTGGCCTACACCGGCCGTCGCCTGGGCGCACCGCAGGCGCGCGAGCTGGGCCTGGTCAACGCCGTGTTCGACAGCCACGAAGGCACTGTGGCCGCCGCCCTGCAGTGCGCACGTGAGATTGCCGCCAAGCCCCCGGTGGCCATCTGGGGCACCAAGCAGGCGCTGCACTACGCGCGCGACCACTCGGTGGAGGACAGCCTGCGCCAGATGGGCTGGCTGCAAGGCGCCATCTGGAGCAACGCCCACGTGCGCGAGTCCATCACCGCCATGAAGGAAAAACGCGCGGGCGACTTCACGCCGCTGGCGCCGCTGCAGCGCTTCGCCGACCTCGGTTGAAAATGGCG
>DASUIK010000089.1:0-3047 GCA_036279795.1 Burkholderiaceae bacterium
CGCAGCCTTCAGGCCTTCTTTGTCCAGCGCCTCGGGCTGGGCGTCCAGCAGGTCCTGGAAGATGCCGCGCTTGAGTGGGCGCAGCACCTCACCAAACAGGGCAGGGTAAAGCTCGGCCAGTTGGGCCAGCACAGGGTGCAGCAGCTTGGGAGGTGTCGCTTCGCGGGCTGGGCGGGCGCCCGAGGGGCGGCGGCGATTGCCAGCGGGTGTGCGCTTGTGGGTCGGCGGTGTCGGGGAGTCGGTGTGTTGCATGAGGGACGGGCCGTCGAACGGGGTATCAAGGGGTCGATTGTGACGGTTTTGCGGACGCGGCTTCAGGCAGCGCCTTCACCGCGCCAAAGTGGACGCAGTGCCCAGAGCCCCAGTGCCGGGCCGATGGCCAGACCGGTGAGCAGCCAGTGCAGCGGCACGGACCGTGTGAGTTCCACGAACAGCAGGATGCTGACGATGCTGATGGCAAACCCGATGCTGTTGGTCAGCGTGAGCACGCTGCCCACGGCCTGGGGTGGTGCATTGCGCGCCGTGAGCGCGGAAAACTGCGGCGAATCGCCCGCGACCGTGATGCCCCACACCAGCAGCCAGGCGAAGAACAGGGCGTCGGGTGCCTGCGCCATCAGCGGGGCGAGCAGGCAGCACAGGCCGCTGGTGGCCAGTTGCGCGCCTGCCACCCGAGCGCTGCCCAGGCGGGGCGCCAGTTGCCCGCCGGCTACGCAGCCCAGGGCACCCGCCGCGATGACCCCAAACGCCGCCCAGGACAATGCGGTGCCCTGCAGGCGCGCACCGAGGATGAGCGGCACCAGCACCCAGAATGTGTAGAGCTCCCACATGTGGCCGAAATAGCCCAGCACCGAACTTCGCACCCGCGCGTCGCTGCGCAGGGAACCCAACGCACGCCATTGCAGCGTGTTGACGCGGGCAGCCGCGTGGGGCGGCTCCGACAGCAGGGCATACAGCAGCAGCCCGGCCGCTGCCGACAAGGCCGCCACGCCCAGCATCAGGGTTTGCCAGGGCAGGGTGGTGCTGAGGGCGCGCAGCGCGTGTGGGCTGGCCGAGCCCAGCACCAGGGCGCCGATGAGCAGCCCCAGGGCTGGGCCCAGGCCACGCGTGTACCACTGGGAAGCGATCTTCATGCCCACCGGGTAAATGCCGGCCAGGCAAAAGCCGGTGGCAAAACGCCAAACCAACAAGGCGGTGTGGCTGCTCACCATGGCCCAGGCCATCACGGTGCAGGCCGAGGCGGCCAGTGCGCACAGCAGGAACACGCGCCGGGCGGGAAAGCGGTCTGCCACCGCCAGCAGCGCAAACACCAGCGTGCCCAGAATGAAGCCGAATTGCAGCGAGGAGGTCAGCGCGCCCACGGCTGTGCTTGACCAGCCCAATTCGCGTTGCAGGTCGGGCATGACGGCATTGACGGCAAACCACGGCGAGACACCGGCGAACTGGGACAAGACCAGCACCGGCAGGACGCGACGGGGCACCGGATGGGTTGCAGGCGCCATGGGTCCGGATGCCAGCCTCGGCTCAGATACCCCGTGCGCGCTCCGCCTTGAACCGCGCGCGGAAGGCGCTGAACTGTCCCGCATCCAGCGCCTCGCGCACCTCGCGCATGAGGTTGAGGTAGTAGTGCAGGTTGTGGATGGTGGTCAGCATGGGGCCGAGCATTTCGCCGCAGCGGTCCAGGTGGTGCAGGTAGGCGCGACTGAAACCGTCGCGGCCGCCGTCGTTCCACGGCACGCCGCTGCCACCGGCGCAGGCGTGGCAGGTGCAGCTGGGGTCCAGCGGCTGCGGGTCGGCCTTGTGGCGGGCGTTGCGGATTTTGAGGTCGCCGTGGCGGGTGAAGATGGTGCCGTTGCGTGCGTTGCGGGTGGGCATCACGCAGTCGAACATGTCCACGCCGCAGGCCACGCCCTCGACCAGGTCCTCCGGCGTGCCCACGCCCATCAGGTAGCGCGGCTTGTGGGCCGGCAGCCGGTGGGGTGTGTGGGCCATGATTTGCAGCATCTGCTCTTTGGGCTCGCCCACGCTCACGCCACCAATGGCGTAGCCGGGGAAGTCCATGTCCACCAGCGCATCCAATGATTCCTGGCGCAGGTTTTCAAACATGCCGCCCTGCACGATGCCGAACAGCGCGTTGGGGTTGCCCAGGCGCTCGAACTCGGCCTTGGAGCGCACGGCCCAGCGCCGGCTCATCTCCATGCTTTTGCGCGCCTCGGCCTCGGTGGTGAGGTGGCCCTTGGTCTCGTAGGGCGTGCACTCATCGAGCTGCATCACGATGTCGCTGTTGAGGATGGTCTGGATCTGCATGCTGACCTCGGGCGACATGAACAGCTTGTCGCCGTTCACGGGCGAGGCGAAGTGCACGCCTTCCTCGGTGATCTTGCGCATGGCGCCCAGGCTCCAGACCTGGAAGCCGCCCGAGTCGGTGAGGATGGGCTTGTTCCATTGCTCGAACTGGTGCAGCCCGCCGAAGCCTTTCATGATGTCCAGGCCGGGGCGCATCCACAGGTGGAAGGTGTTGCCCAGGATGATTTGTGCGCCCATCTCGTGCAGGCTGCGCGGCATGACGCCTTTGACCGTGCCGTAGGTGCCCACGGGCATGAAGATGGGCGTTTGCACCACGCCGTGGTTGAGCGTGAGGGTGCCTCGGCGGGCGTGGCCCTCGGTCTTGTGAACTTGGAACTGGAGCATGGTGGCAATTGTCCACCATGGCCCGCTCACGGTGGGGTCAGCGGGCCGGGTGGTCGGCGAACAGCTGCACCACCTGGGTGCGCAGCCACTGGTGCCCAGGATCGCGGTGCAGGTGCTCGTGCCAGAGCTGGCAGATGGTGCTGTCGGGCAGCCGCAGGCGCAGCGGGCGTGCGACCAGGCCGAAGGGCGCGGCCGCCCGATCCGCAAACCGCTCGGGCACGGTGGCCACCAGCTGGGTGCTGGCCAGCACATGGCCCAAGGCCACGTAGTGCGGCACGGTGAGCTGGATGTCGCGCTGCAGACCCAGTTGTGCCAACGCATCTTCCACCCGCCCGTGGCCGGTGCCTTCGGCCACCACA
>DASUIK010000090.1:0-2684 GCA_036279795.1 Burkholderiaceae bacterium
CCTCGCCTCGCTCAAGAACCACTTCGACAAGACCGGACGCGACTTCAATGCCTTCCTGGCCGATCCGGCGGTGGAGCAGTTCCACTTCATCGGCAAGGACATCATCACCTTCCACACCCTGTTCTGGCCGGCCATGCTGCACTTCAGCGGCCGCAAGGTGCCCAACGCGGTGTACGTGCACGGCTTCCTCACCGTGAACAACGGCGAGAAGATGAGCAAGAGCCGCGGCACCGGCCTGGACCCGCTCAAGTACCTGGGCCTGGGCATGAACCCCGAGTGGCTGCGCTACTACCTGGCCGCCAAGCTCAACGGCCGCAACGAAGACATCGACTTCAACCCCGAAGACTTCATGGCCCGCGTCAACAGCGATCTGGTCGGCAAGTTCGTCAACATCGCGTCGCGCGCGGCGGGCTTCCTGACCAAACGCTTCGCTGGCCAGCTGGGCGCCGTGAGTGCCGACGGCCAGGCCTTGCTGGAGCGCCTGCAAGCGCAGCGCCAGGACATCGCCGCGCTGTTCGAGGCCCGCGACACCGCCCGCGCCCTGCGCGAGGTGATGCTGCTGGCCGACCGCGTGAACGAATACGTGGACGCCAACAAGCCGTGGGAACTGGCCAAGCAGGACGGCCAAGACGCCCGCCTGCAGGACGTCTGCAGCACCTGCATCGAAGCCTTCCGCCTGCTGTCCATCTACCTCAAGCCGGTGTTGCCTTCGCTCGCCGCCCAGGTGGAAGCCTTCCTGCAAGTGCCTGCGCTGGCCTTTGCCGACGCCGCGCGCCTGCTGGGTGCTGGCCATGCCATCGGCGCCTACCAGCACCTGATGCAGCGCGTGGACGTGAAGCAACTCGACGCCTTGTTCGAAGCCCCGACGGCGCCCGAGCCCGAGAAGGTCGTGCCCGGAGGTGAAGAACTGGCGCCGACCATCTCCATCGATGATTTCGCCAAGATCGACCTGCGCATCGCCCAGATCGTGAACTGCGAGCCGGTGGAAGGCTCGACCAAGCTGCTGCGCCTCACACTCGACGTGGGCGAGGGCAAGACGCGCAACGTGTTCAGCGGTATCGCCAGCGCCTACCAGCCCGCCGATCTGATCGGCAAGCTCACCGTGATGGTGGCCAACCTGGCGCCGCGCAAGATGAAGTTTGGCGTGAGCGAAGGCATGGTGCTGGCCGCCAGCCATGGCGACGAGAAAGCCAACCCGGGCATCTACGTGTTGGAACCCACCGCCGGCGCGACACCGGGCATGCGGGTGCGCTGAAACTTCGGTTCAGCGGCTGCCCTGGTCCAGCGCCGGGTCGCGCGCTGACTGGGTGGACAGCACCCGCAGGTCGCGGTCAAACACCACCGTGAACACCTTGCGATCGCTCTCGTTGGGGCCGTCGCGGTAGCGCCAGTCGTAGTGGGTTTCCCGCTTGAGTTCGTATGGGGTGACCTTCATGGGTTTGCCCAGGCGCTTGCGCACCTCCTCCACCATCATGCCGGGCGTGATCTGGGCAAAGTTCTGCGGCGTGAGCACTTGGCGCAGCGCGCTCATCTTGCCGTCAGCGCCGATGGTGATCTGGTAGTTCACATCGCCTGCGGGCTGCCGGTTGTATTCGTAGACCTGCCCGCCCTCGGGCGCGTCCCACACCGCCTCGGGCGCGCCGAAGCGCTGACGCACATCGGCCTCGGTCGAAACGCCTTCTTCCAGCTCACTGATGCGCTGCGGGTCGCAGCCCGCCAGCCCAGCCGACAACAGCGCCGCGCAGGCGCCCAGCACCACGGTGCGGATCTTGGTGTTCATGTGTTCCCTGTGTGTCCCTCTTGCACGCAGGTCAGTGTAAACCGGCGGGCCCGCACACCACAGCTTCGCGCACTGACGGAAATCCGTCTTTTACACCCATGAGCGAGGCGGATTTCCGTTTCACTGACCGGCCATTTGATCGCCAAAACGCATCCCAACCCGGAGTTTTCACACCCCATCTCAGGGTTTGTACGAGGTGGCACAGGGCTTGCAAAACGGTGGGCATGCGCCTCCTCCTCGTGCCCCTGTTGCTGCTCTGCTGTGTGAACGGTCATGCCGACACGCCAGCAGGCAGCACGCTGCAAAAAATTTCGCAAACGGGCACCATCAACCTGGGCCACCGCGAATCGTCGGTGCCCTTCTCCTATTACGACAGCCGTCACCAGGTGGTGGGCTATTCGCACGACCTGATGATGCGCGCCGTGGACAGCATCAAGGCCGAGCTCAAGCTGCCCGCGCTGACAGTGAAGCTGGTGCCGGTCACCTCGCAGAACCGCATCCCGCTGGTCCAGAACGGCTCGGTCGATCTGGAATGCGGCTCCACCACGCACAACCGCGAGCGGGCGCGCCAGGTGGGCTTCTCGGTGTCCATCTTCCAGACCAGCTCGCGCCTGCTCACCCGGCGCGACTCGGGCATCAACCAACTGGCCGACCTCCAGGGGCGCCGCGTCGCCGTCACCGCCGGCACGACCAGCGAACGTTCGCTGCTGCTGCACAGCGAGTCCACCGGCATGCGTTTCGATGTGCTGACGGTCAAGGACCACGGTGACGGCTTCGCCCGCGTGCAGGAAGGTCGCGCCGACGCCTTCCTGATGGACGAGGCCATGCTCTACGGGCTGCGGGCCAAGGCCGACCGTCCTGACGACTGGCGCGTGGTCGGGCAGCCGATGGCGGCCGAGGTCTA
>DASUIK010000091.1:0-15797 GCA_036279795.1 Burkholderiaceae bacterium
GGCCTTGCCACTGCGTGTGGTGGGGATCATGCAGAACGACACGCTGCTGGCGATCCCGTTCTTCACCTTCATGGGCATCATCCTCGAGCGCAGCCGAATGGCCGAGGACCTGCTCGAAACCGTGGCACAGGTGTTTGGGCCTGTGCGTGGTGGCTTGGCGGTGGCCGTGGTGCTGGTGGGCGCCCTGCTGGCAGCCACCACCGGTGTGGTGGCCGCGGCCGTCATCTCCATGGGCCTGATTTCGCTGCCCATCATGCTGCGCTACGGCTACAACCGCACCATCGCCACGGGCACGATCACGGCGTCCGGCACGCTGGCTCAGGCCATCCCGCCCTCGCTGGTGTTGATCGTGCTGGCCGACCAGCTCGGCCGCTCCGTGGGCGACATGTACGCAGGCGGCCTGATCCCCGGCCTGATGCTGGTGGGCCTGTACCTGTTGTTCATCGCAGGCGTCGCCATCGTGCGTCCTTCGTGGGTGCCGGCCTTGCCGCCTGAAGCGCGTATCTACACCGAAGCCAACGGCAGCAGCGGCCATCGCTCCTTGTTGGTGCTGTTGGCCATCTGTGGTGTCGTCAGCTACAGCTGGGCTCAGGTTCATGCGTCCATCATCAACCCCATGATTGGCCGCGAGACGGCGCCGGCGACGGATGAAGTGGTCATCATGTCCATCACCGTGGGTTCGCTGCTGGCGCTGGCCCTGGCACTGATCAACAAGCTGTTCCGCATGGGGTTGCTGTCGCGACTGGCAGAGCAGGTCACTTTTGTGCTCATCCCGCCGCTGGTGCTGATTTTCCTGGTGCTGGGCACCATCTTCCTGGGCATTGCCACGCCCACCGAAGGCGGCGCCATGGGCGCGCTGGGCGCCCTGATCATGGCCGGCTCGCGCAACCGCCTGAGCACCGATCTGATGAAGCAAGCGATGGAGAACACCACCAAGCTGGCCATCTTTGTGTTGTTCATCCTGATCGGCTCGACGGTGTTCAGCTTCACCTTCAACGCGGCCGATGGTCATATCTGGGTTGAGCACCTGTTCGACAAGCTGCCGGGCGGCCAACTGGGCTTCCTGCTGGTGGTCAACACGCTGGTGTTCATCTTGGGCATGTTCATCGACTTCTTCGAGATCGCGTTCATCGTGATCCCGCTGCTGGCGCCTGTGGCCGACAAGATGGGCATCGACCTGATCTGGTTCGGCATCATCCTGGCGATGAACCTGCAGACCTCGTTCCTGACCCCGCCTTTCGGCTTCGCGCTGTTCTACCTGCGCAGCGTGGCGGCCCGCAAAGACTACACCGACCATGTCACCAAACAACGCATACCTGCGGTGACGACGGCGCAGATTTACAAGGGCTCCATCGCGTTCATCATCCTGCAGCTCATGATGGTGGCGGCGGTCATTTCCTTCCCTGGTCTGGTCACCGGCAACCTTGCCAAGGCAGTCACTGTGGACGAGTCGGCCGTGAACGACATGCTGAACAACATGCCGGCGGCCGAGGGCGCGGAGCCTGAAGCTGAAGGCGAAGCCGCCAACCCCGCAGGCCTGGAAGCGCCAGCCACCCCGGACGCAGGTGCTGCGCCGGCCGAAGACGACCCAGCCAAGGCCTTGATGGATGCCGTCAAGCAGAGCAAGCCCTGAGGACTTTGCCATGCTGATCGATGTGCGCGTGCTGGATGGGCGTTTGAAGGAGCAACTGCCCGCCTATGCCACCCCTGGCAGTGCCGGGCTGGACCTGCGGGCCTGCCTCGACGAACCCCTGCTGCTGGCGCCCAACGCCTGGCAGCTGGTGCCCACCGGCTTGGCCATCCACCTCAAGGACCCTGGCCACGCGGCGCTCATCCTGCCGCGGTCGGGCCTGGGTCACAAGCACGGCATCGTGCTGGGCAACCTGGTGGGTTTGATCGACAGCGACTACCAGGGCCAGCTCATGGTGAGCGCCTGGAACCGCAGCGACGTGGCCTACACGCTGCAGCCCATGGAGCGCCTGGCGCAACTGGTCATCGTGCCGGTGGTGCAGGCGCAGTTCCGTGTGGTCGATGAGTTTGACCACGCCACCGAGCGTGGCGCCGGCGGCTACGGCTCCACCGGCAAGGCCTGAATCGGCCGCTTGTTTCGGTTCAGTGCAGGGTGGCGTCCGGCGGCGAGCCGGACTGCACGTCCACATTGAAGAAGCCGGTGCCCAGCGTGCCTCGGCCAATCTCCTCTTCGGTGGCCTCGCGCACTTTGTGCACCCGCAGTTGCAGCCGCAGCGCGATGCCGGCCAGCGGGTGGTTGCCGTCCAGCACCACGTGCTCGGGGTACAACTCGCTCACGAAGTAGAGCCGGTCACGCGGCGCTTCGGGGTTGCACCCCTCGGGCAGGCCCTCGAAGGCCATGCCAATTTCCAGTCCGTCCGGAAATCGCGACAGCGGTTCGAGGAAGAGCAGCTGGTCGTCAAAATCGCCAAAAGCGTGTTCGGGCTCCAGGTGCAGGTCGATTCTGTCACCCGCCTCGTGGCCCAGCAGGCCTTCCTCGATCTTGGCCAGCAAGTCGCCGCCGCCCAGCAGGAATTCCACCGGGTCATCCGACTCGTCAAGCAGCTCACCCAGCGTGTCTTTGAGCGTCCAGCTCAGGGACACCACACATTGTTCCGAAATTTTCATCGCACAATTGTCCCATGAAGCCTCTTGTTCCCCCCTTGTCGCCATCCGCTCCCGACGTGGCCTTGCCTTTGCTGGGCGGGCTCACGCCCCAGCAGTTCATGCGCCGACACTGGCACAAAAAACCTTTGCTGGTGCGCCAGGCTGTGCCGGACTTTGTGCCGCCACTGGATCGCAAGGGGCTGTTCGACCTGGCGGGTCGAGAAGGGGTGGAGTCGCGCCTCATCGCCCATGGTGACAAAGGCTGGGCGCTCAAACATGGTCCTTTCGCGCGGCGCAGTCTGCCGCCGCTGGAGCAGGCGCGCTGGACTTTGCTGGTGCAAGGCGTGGACCTGCACAGCGATGCCGCCCACGACCTGATGCGTCGCTTTCGCTTCGTGCCCGATGCCCGCCTGGACGACCTGATGATCTCCTGGGCCAGCCCAGGCGGCGGCGTTGGCCCTCACTTCGACAGCTACGACGTGTTTCTGCTGCAGGCCACGGGCCAACGCCGCTGGCGCATCGGGCGGCAGAAGGACCTCAGCCTCGTGCCCGACGTTCCGCTCAAGATCCTCCAACACTTCGAGCCCGAGGAAGAGTGGTTGCTCAACCCCGGCGACATGTTGTACCTGCCACCCCGCTGGGCACACGATGGCGATGCGGTGGGTGGCGACTGCATGACCTGCTCGATCGGTTTCCGTTCGCCCCAGCGCGGAGGCCTGGCCGGTGAGTTGGCCCTGCGGCTGGCGGATGAACACGAAGACCCCGTCCTCTACCGCGACCCAAGTCAGCCCGCCACCGGCACACCCGCTCGAGTGCCAGCAGACCTGCAAGCATTTGCGGCCGAGGGTTTGCGCCGCTTGCTGGCCGAAGGCGACTTGTTGGGTTGCACTTTGGGCGAGGTGCTGACCGAGCCCAAGCCCACGGTCTGGTTCGACGAGCCTGCCGCCCCTTGGACCGGCGGCGGCCTGCGGCTGGACCGGCGCACGCGCATGATGTACGACGACAAGCACGTGTTCATCAATGGCGAGAGTTTTCGCGCCGGTGGGGCCGACGCCCGCCTGATGCGCCAATTGGCGGACCAGCGCGAAATCGATGCCCAGGCGCTGGCGCGGGCCAGCGAAGGTGCCCGTGCCTTGCTCGCGGAATGGGTGGACAGCGGCTGGCTGCTGGAGGTGGCCCACCGTGCCTGACCCACACCCACCGCCCACGCCCAGCCCTTGGCCCGAAGGGCGTTTTGTGGGCCGACGTGACTTCCAGGACCGGCTGGTGCAAGGTTTGCAGGCAGCGGCACAGGCGGCATGCCCCTTGTTGTGGATGTGTGATCCCGACTTTGCCGCCTGGCCCCTCGGTGAACGCCGGTGGGTGGAGGCACTGGACAGTTGGGCCGCAGCCACGCGGGCCCATCCTTTGGCCCAACTGCGGGTGCTGGGCCAGCGGTTTGACGACATGCGACTGCGCCACGCGCGTTTTGTGGATTGGCGCTCTCGTTGGTCGCATCGGGTGGACGTGCGCGTCTGGTCGGCCGGCCAGGACAGCCTGCCCAGCGTGCTGTGGACGCCCGAGTGGACGCTGCAGCGCGTGGACGAGGACCGCGACGTTGTGGTGGCCACCACCGAGGCGGCGCAGCGCACCCGCTTGGACGAGGCATTGCAGCAACGCTGGCAGCAGGCTCGCCCTGGATTTCCCGTCACGTCCCTGGGTTTGTGAGACACACTTCGCCACACAATTTCACAAAATTCCAACTTTCAGGGTAAATGCTCTTGACTTTTTGAGCTATCATCCGGCCGCTTTGTCTTTGCAAGCTTTGCGTAAGGCGATGCCGGCGGTCTTTGCATCACATCGGGGGTGTTGGCTTGCCGAACTCAATTTCGTCCCGAACACCAACATCAGAGCTCTGACACCATGAACAAGTCTTTCGTGATCGCCGCCGTGCTGGCCGCCGCTACCCTGGCCGCCTGTGGCAAGAAAGAAGAAGCCCCGGCACCTGCACCCGCTCCGGCTGCTGCTCCCGCACCCGCTGTTGAAGCCGCACCTGCTGCCGCTCCCGCCGCTGCACCGGCCGCCGACGCTGCTGCTGCTCCCGCAGCTGCGCCTGCCGCCGCTCCTGCTGAAGAAGCCAAGAAGCCCTGAGTCTGAGCCCGCTCATGCCACCTTGCGTGGCATGGCGTCAGATCTGAACCCGCCACGCTGGCGGGTTTTGTTTTTGGGGCGTCTGTGTGGGTTATCCGGCCGCGTAGCGCTGCGCCGCCTGGCGCAAGGCATCGGCCACCTTGTGGCGCAGTTCTGGTGGAGACAGCACCTCACACGCCGCGCCGTGGCGCAAGATGTCGCCTAGCAGCTCCCGGTCATCTGAATACGGCAGCTCCAGCACATAGCTGCCATCCGGCTCGTGCTGTGCCGACTGGTCGGGGTGCCACTGTTCGCCGCTCACCCAGCGCGCGCGTTCGGCGCTGAACCGAAGGCGCGCCCGCGCTTTGGGGGCGCCACTGAAGATGCCGTAGCCTGCCTGCATGGCCTGTTTCAGCGCATCCGGGGCCATCTCCAGCGCCGGCACGTCGTCCAGCACTCGGCAACGCTCCAGCGCGTCCACCGAAAAGCTGCGCAAGCCGTCGCGCAGGTGGCACCAGGCGTCCAGGTACCAGTTGTCGCGGTAGTGCACCAATTGCTGAGGCGATACCTCGCGTTCCACACGCTCACCGGTGGAGCGATTGAAGTGGCGCAGCCACAGCCGTTTGCGCTGCAAGGTGGCGCTGGCCACGGTGTCAAAAGCCTCGGGGGGCAGGCGGCGTTGGCCCGCGTGCACCACCCGCATGCGCTGCGACAAGCCCAGGCTGTCGATGTCGATGTCGTGCAGCAGGTGCGACAGCCGCTCGCGCAACGGTGCAAGCTTTTGCCCCAGCAGGCCCGGCGCGAGTTCGCTCAGCAGGTGCTGCAGCGTCACCAGCGCCACCAACTCCTGTGGCGTCAGCCACATGCCCGGCAGCTCGCGTCGACCGCTGCCCGGGGCCAGGCGGTAGCCGCCTGCCAAGCGGTCGTATTCAACCGGCAGTGACAGCGTCTCGCGCAGGCGGGCCATGTCGCGTTTGAGGGTTGCAATCGAGATGCCCAACGTGGCCATGAGCTCCTCGCTCGACACGGCGTGGCGGCTGCTCAACAGGCTTTTGTAGCGGTACAGGCGATCGATGTCCTTCATGGCCACAGCATGCCCGATTTCCGTATCAGGTTTTGATACGCAAGCCACCTATCGTTGGCATGCAGTCGAGGCATTTTTTGAAAGGATGACGCCATGGCACGTTTTCAACAATGGGTGTTCCAGGTGGTGCGCCGCGGACAGGGTGCTGCGGACGGGCTGACCGGCGTCCCAGGCCCAGCCTGGCGCGTTGCCCGCCCCGCCGATCCCACGCAGCCCCTGTGGCTGGTGCCAGCCTACCAGCGCCAACGCCGCTCGGGTGATCGGGTGGTGCCGCGTTGATACAACGCCTGCGGGGCACGTGACACATCGGAGCGGTGGGGAGTCGCAAATGTCAAGCGCAAGCTGCGATACTTTGCGCAATGGTGTTCACCGCTCTGTTGATCGATGCCGACTCCCAACGCGCTCGTGTGCTGTGCGACGCGTTGCAGGCACTGGGTGCTGCGGCACCCGTGCAGGTGGTTGACACCCTGGCCGGTGCCACCCAGCGCCTGCTGCACGATGGCGCCGCCCCCGATCTGATCGTGGCGGCGCTGAAGCTGCCGGACGGCACGGTGCTCGACGTGGATTGGCCGTGGGACAACTGGCCGGCGCTGGTGGCGGTGGGGCCGGGCGAGGAGGCGCAGGCGGCCCAGGCCATGCGGCGCGGTGTGAGCGACTATTTCATTGTCGATCCCGCCCAGGGCTACCGGCACACCTTCCCGGAGCAGGTGCGTGCCGTGCTGGCGAAGGCCGACAACCTGAAGCGATTGCGTGGCACGGTCGAACGTCTGGATTTGGTGCTGGGTGCGGTTGATTTGGGCTTGTGGGACCGCGATCTCCGCAGCGACGACGAGCACATGGACGACCGCTGGTTTGCGTTGTTGGGCCATGCCCCGGGCGCCGTGGAAACCCACCAAGGCCGCTGGCTCGATTTGGTCCACCCTGCCGACGTGCTGCAGGTGGCCAACACCCGCGAGCAGGTGCGCAGCGGTGACCTGGCCTTGCTCGAATTGGACTTCCGCATGCGCCACCGCCTGGGCCACTGGGTGTGGATACACAGCCGTGGCAGGGTGGTGGAGCGTGCCCCCGACGGCACACCGCGGCGCATGGTGGGTTCGCATGCCGATGTGAGCACCCGCAAACTGGCCGAACTGGCGCTGGCCCACCAGCACCGGCTGCTGGAGGCGGTGAGCCGCGCGCAGAACAGCTACATCGAAACCAGCCACCCTCAAGGGGCGTTTCAGTTGCTGCTGGAGGAATTGCTGCAGATCACGGACAGCGAATACGGGTTGGTGGGCGAGGTCGTGCCACGTCCCGGTGGGGTGCCGTACCTGCGTATCCACGCCATGACCAACATCGCCTGGGACGACGCGTCCCGGGCGTTGTACGCCAAGGTGGCCGAAGGGGGCATGACTTTCGACAGCCCCGACAGCCTGTTGGGTATCACCCTGCGCACAGGCGAGGCCGTGATTTCCAACGACCCGACCAACGATGCCCGGGCCACAGGCCGCCCGCATGGGCACCCTCCGCTGCGGGCTTACCTGGGCTTGCCCGTCAAGGTTGATGGCGAGCTGGTGGCTTTGGTGGGTCTGGCCAACCAGCCCGAGGGTTACACCCAGGCCGACGCCGACTTCCTGGCCCCCTTCATCAGCACCGTGGGCCAGCTGTTTCGCGCCTGGCGGGTGGAGCAGCAACGTGCGCAGGCGCAGCAGGAGCTGCAAATCGCACTCGACAGCATGGACCAAGGCTTGCTGCGCGTCGACGCAAAGGGCGTCGTCACCACGTTCAACCAGCGCGCGCTCGATTTGCTCGACCTGCCCGCCGATTTGTTGGCATCGCGGCCTGATTTCCATGCCCTGGTCAACCACCAGCGGGAATTGGGCGCTTTCGGGCCGCAGTTCGAACTGGTCGACCCGGGTGGCCGCGCCTATGTGAGCGACGCCGCGCGCCTGGACAGAGAAGGTCTGCCCGCCCCCGGCAGCTACTGGCGGCGCACCCTCAAAGGGCTGGCGCTGGAAGTGCGCACACGGCCCTTGCCCGATGGCGGTATGGTGCGCACCTACGCCGACGTCACCAGTTATTTCGACGCGCAGGATGCGCTCACCCAAAGCGAGGCGCGTTTCCGCAGTCTGGTCGAACTCTCGTCCGACTGGTATTGGGAGCAGGATGCGCAGTTCCGTTTTGTCCATGCGGCAGGCGCCCTGGAGCAGGGGACAGGCCTGTCCATCGAGGGCCACCTGGGCAAGACGCGACAGGAGATCGGGGCGCTCAACATGAGCGAGGCCGACTGGGCCGAACACCAGCGCCAGCTCGATGCCCACGAGGTGTTCCGAGATCTGGAGTTGTTGCGCCAGGGGCCTGATGGACAAACCTTCTGGGTCAGCATGAGCGGCGCACCCATTTTTGACGCCAAGGGCCGCTTCACCGGCTACCGCGGCGTGGGGCGCAACATCGATGCGCGCATGAAGGCGCAGCAAGAGGTGCAAGCGGCCCGCAACCGGTTGCAGGCCATCCTGGAGGCCATTCCCGACCCCTTGTTTGAAATCACCGCCGAAGGGCGCTACGTGTATGTGAGCAGCAACGATCCGCAATTGCTCGCACAGGTACCCGAACGGCTGCTGGGCCGCAGCGTCGATGAGGTGTTGGAGCCACCGGCCGCGGCGGTGGTGCACGCCGCGATGCTCGAAGCCCGGGCGCTGGGTGCCTCGGTGGGGCAGCAGTATTGCCTGCATTTGGCCGATGGCCTGCACTGGTTCGAGCTGTCGGTGGCCCGCAAACCTTCATTGGCGGGCGAGAGTGAGCGCTTCGTGATGCTGGCGCACGACGTGACCGGTCGCAAACGCGCGGAGGAAGAAATCGAGCGGCTGGCTTTCCACGACGTGTTGACGGGCCTGCCCAACCGCCGCCTGTTGCTGGACCGCTTGGCCATGGCCATCACCAGCACCGTGCGGGCCAGCAAACACGGTGCGCTGCTGTTCATCGATCTCGACAACTTCAAGGACCTCAACGACACCCTGGGCCACGACCGGGGCGATGAGCTGCTGCAGATGGTGGCGCAGCGCTTGCAAAGTGCCCTGCGTGGCGTGGACACGGTGGCCCGCCTCGGGGGGGACGAGTTCGTGCTGATGCTCGAAGGCCTGCACGCCGACCAGGCCATCGCAGCCACCGAAGCCGAGACGATCGCGCGCAAGATTTTGGGTCTTTTGAACCAGCCCTACGTGCTGGCCGGGCGCGAACACAGCAGCTCACCCAGCATCGGTGTCGCGCTGTTTGGCCATGCCGACGACACGGTGGACGAGCTGCTCAAGCGGGCCGACCTGGCCATGTACCGCGCCAAGATCGAGGGCCGCAACACCCTGCGGTTTTTTGACCCGCAAATGCAGGCCGCCGTGTTGGCGCGAGCTTCGCTGGAGGCCGATCTGCGTGTGGGCCTGCAGCGCGAGGAGCTGGCCCTGTACTTCCAGCCCGTGGTCAACGTGCACGGGCGCATGGTGGGGGCCGAGGCCCTGGTGCGCTGGCGCCACCCTCAGCGCGGCATGGTGTCACCGGCCGACTTCATACCGGTGGCCGAACAAAGTGGCCTGATCTTGCCGCTGGGGCGCTGGGTGTTGGAGCGCGCCTGCGAATGCCTGCGCGACTGGGCCCAGTCGCCCGATCTGGCGCACATGAGCCTGGCGGTCAACATCAGTGCGCGCGAGTTTCGCAGCCCGGGGTTTGTGGCGCAGGTGAACGAGGCCCTGGCGCGCACCGGCATCGACCCGGCGCGCCTGAAACTGGAGCTCACCGAGAGCATGTTCCTGCACGATGCCGACGAGATCGCCGACACCATGAACCGCCTCAAGGCCTGTGGCCTGAGCTTTTCGCTGGACGACTTCGGCACCGGTTATTCCAGCCTGAGCTACCTCAAGCGCCTGCCGCTGGACCAGCTCAAGATCGACCAGAGCTTTGTGCGCGACGTGTTGGACGACCCCGACGACGCGGCCATCGTGCGCACCATCCTCACACTGGCCCAGAGTCTGGACCTGACGGTGGTGGCTGAAGGGGTGGAGAGCCGTGGCCAGCGCGATTTTTTGGCCCTCAACGGTTGCCGCCAGTTCCAGGGCTACCTGTTTGGCCGACCATCGCCGGCCATGGACGATTTCACGCCCCTGCTGTAGCAGGGGCTGCGCAAACCGTCAGAAGGGCGCGTCTTCGCCGTGCGAGCGGGTGTCCGCAGCGGCGTCATCGGTGGCGCTGTCGTCGGCCGTCGCTGTGGAGGCGCCGGTCGCGATCTCACCGGTGGACTGACGCACCGCAGCCTTGTCGCCCGCGCTGGCAAATTTGCTGTATTTGCCCACCACCGTCACCAGTTGGCCGTAGATGCGTGGGTTGGCTGCCAGACACTCCTTCTGCTCCAGGAAGTCGGCTTCGCCCGTGAAATTGCCCACCAGGCCACCGGCCTCTGTCACCAGCAGCGAACCTGCGGCCACGTCCCAAGGGCTCAAGCCCATTTCGAAAAAGCCGTCGGAGAAGCCAGCGGCCACGTATGCCAGGTCGAGCGCGGCCGAGCCGGGGCGGCGCACACCGGCGCACAGCGGCATCACGTCGGCCAGCATGGCCATGTAGGTCTTGAAATGGTCGCCAGGGCGGAAGGGGAAGCCGGTGGAGATGAGCGTGTCGCGCAGGGTCGTGCGCTTGGCCACACGGATGCGGCGCTCATTGAGGTAGGCGCCGCGGCCACGAGTGGCGCAGAACAGGTCGTTGCGGGTGGGGTCGTAGACCACGGCCTGCTCGATGCGGCCCTTGACCATGAGCGCAATGCTCACGCAATAGACCGGGAAGCCGTGGATGAAGTTGGTCGTGCCGTCCAGTGGATCGATGATCCACACGTGGTCTTTGTCGCGGCCCCGGCCTTCGCGCTGGCCCGATTCCTCGGCCCAGATGCCGTGGTCGGGGTAGGCGGTGAGCAGCGTTTCGATGATGGCTTTTTCGGCGGCCTGGTCGATTTCGGTGACGAAATCGTTGGTCTGCTTGGCGGCCACGCGCACGGATTCGACGTCGAGTGCGGCGCGGTTGATGATGGTGCCAGCGGTACGGGCGGCCTTGATGGCCACGTTGAGCATGGGGTGCAGGTTGGACGACATGACTTGTTTAAGAGCAAAAAAAAGGCCGCTCGATGGCGGTGACAATAGCGCGATTTTACCCGCCCGGCCAGCCCGGTGGCAAACCCCGCCATGAAGACCCGTTTTGTCCTGATCGAAACCAGCCACGCCGGCAATGTGGGCGGTGTGGCCCGCGCCATGAAGGTGATGGGCTTTGACGACCTGGTGCTGGTGCGGCCCCGTTGGGCCAACGTGTTGCGCCGCGAAGAAACCATACAGCGCGCCAGCGGCGCCAACGACGTGCTGGCCAACGCCCGCATCGTGGACACGCTGGACGAGGCGCTGGACGGCATCAGCCACCTGTGCGCCACCGCCATGACCCCGCGCGACTTTGGCCCGCCCACGCGCAGCCCGCGCCAGCACCTGCCGACGCTGATGGCACCCGACGCACCGCCCCAAGCAGGAGTCGCATTTCTGTTTGGCAGCGAACGTTTCGGCATGGCCAACGAGGACGTGTACCGCTGCCACATGTGCCTGAGCATTCCCACCGCGCCGAACTTCGGATCGCTCAACCTGGCCGCAGCCGTGCAACTGGTTGCCTACGAGTGGCGCGAAGCCCAGGGGGGCTTTGCCGTGCCACCCAGCGGCACGCCTGAGCAGGTACCGGCCGATGCGCGCGCCGTGGCCGGTGTGCTGGACCACTGGCAGCAGGCGCTCATCGACGTGGGTTTCCTCGACCCGGCGGCGCCCAAGAAGCTGATGCCACGCCTGAACCAGTTGCTCAACCGCGCGCAACTGGCCGAGGAAGAAGTCCACATCCTGCGTGGTGTTGCCCGCGCCGTGCAGCAGATGGCGGCGAAGGCGAAGCGATAGACTGTGCGCCCTATGTTTGAACGCACCCGGGCGGACATCCGCATCATCCTCGACCACGACCCCGCTGCCCGCAGCACCTGGGAGGTGCTGACCTGCTACCCCGGCCTGCATGCGCTGTTCCTGCACCGCCGCGCCCACGCCTGCTGGAACGCCGGTTTCAAATGGCTGGGGCGTTTCATCTCGCACCTCTCGCGCTGGATGACCGGCATCGAAATCCACCCCGGCGCCAAGATCGCGCCCGGCGTGTTCATCGACCACGGCATGGGCGTGGTGATCGGTGAAACCGCCGAGGTGGGCGAGGGCACCACCATCTACCAGGGTGTCACGCTGGGGGGCACGTCACTCACCAAAGGCGCCAAGCGCCACCCCACGCTGGGCCGCAACGTGGTGGTGGGCGCGGGTGCTCAGGTGCTGGGGGGCTTCACTGTGGGCGACAACGCCAAGGTGGGCAGCAACGCGGTGGTCACCAAGCCGGTGCCGTCTGGCGCCACGGCGGTGGGCAACCCGGCACGCATCATCGCGGCCGAGGTGGACGCCAAGCGCGAGGAGGTCGCCTCCAAGATGGGCTTCTCGGCCTACGGTGTGACGCAGAACGACGACCCGTTGAGCCAGGCCATGCGCGGCCTGATCGACAACGCCGCTGGGCAGGAGCACCAGATTGCCCTGCTCTGGCAGGCTATCGCGCACCTGCAGGAATGCGTGAAAACGGGTGACTGCGTGCCCAAGGACGCGGCGCGCGAAGAGTGTTTTGAAGCCGAGAAACTAAACCAATTGGTCGGCAAGTGATGCGGCTGAGCGCAACACAGTGCGCCCGCCAGAAGCCGTGAACGAAGGGCATCGCGGAGCCGGTTTTGCAGGTCCGCTGATCCCGCCCCCTTGAGGGGGTGACGCGCCGCAGGCTCGGCGCGGGGGTGGGTCAATGATGGTGCCCATGAGCGCCATGCGCGTGGCCATGGGCCACTTCTTCGGCCGAGGCGGCGCGTACCGAGATCACCTTCAGTGAGAACTTGAGTGTCTGGCCGGCGTAGGCGTGGTTGCCGTCCAGGTGCACGGTGTCGCCCTTGATCTTCTTGACGATGAACCACTGCTCGTGGCCACTGGCGTCATAGCCCTTGATCTCGCCACCCACCTTCACACCGGGCGGGAAGTCCTTCTTGGGCATGGTGGTCACGAGGCTCTCATCACGCGGGCCGAAGGCGTCTTCCGGGGCCAGCGTCAGCGTGGTCTGGAAACCCGCTTCCTTGCCTTCCAGTTCGGCTTCCACGCGGGGCAGCGTGTTGCCATAACCGCCGTGCAGGTAAGCACGGGGTTCTTTGCCGTCTTCGAGCAACTTGCCTTGGGCGTCGGTGACCTTGAAGGTCATGGTGACCACGGTGTTTTTGGTGATGTGCATGGGGGGCTTTCAGCGCGAGGGGCGCACGGCGGATTTGGGCCGGAAGGCCTTGCAGACGTCGTCGTGGGTTTCGAGGTATGGGCCGCCGATGAGGTCGATGCAGTAGGGCACCGCGGCAAAAATGCCGTTGACCTTCTGCGTGCCGTCGGTGTTCTTCAGGCCCTCAAGCGTCTCGGCTATCGCCTTGGGCTGGCCGGGCAGGTTGATGATCAGGCTCTGGTCGCGGATCACGGCCACCTGGCGCGACAGGATGGCGGTGGGCACAAAGGCCAGGCTGATCTGGCGCATCTGTTCACCAAAACCCGGCATCTCTTTGTGCGCCACGGCCAGCGTGGCCTCGGGCGTCACGTCGCGCAGCGCGGGGCCGGTGCCGCCGGTGGTCAGCACCAGGGCGCAGCCGGCGTCCACCAGCTCGATCAGGGTCTGGCTGATGGTGGCCTGATCGTCGGGGATGAGGCGCGGCTCGAAGGTGATGGGGTTTTTCAAGGCGCGGCCCAGCCAGTCCTGCAGCGCGGGCAGACCTTTGTCTTCGTAGACGCCGCTGCTGGCGCGGTCGCTGATGGAGACGATGCCGATCTTGACGGCATCCACGGCGGGTGTGTCACTCATGGTCGGGGCTTTCGGAGGGCGCGCGCAAGCTCTCGCGCACCAGCTGGAAGATCTCGCGGTAGGCCTTGCCGTGGCGCTGGGCTTCGCCCGGCTTTTCCTTCACGGCCATGGCGTCCTTGCGGGTCTGGCGCACCAAGGCGCGCAGCTGCTGGGTGTCGGTGTCGGGCGCCAGCTGCATCCAGTCGTTCAGCGCGGCGTCGTCGGCGATCAGGCGGTCACGCCATTGTTCGGCCTGGTGCAGGGTCAGGGTTTCGGCGGCCGACGGGCGGCGCTGTTCTTCCAGTGCGGCTTCGGCGGCGGCCACCGTGGCTTCGTCCAGTTGGCGCATCAGCTTGCCAATGAACTGCATGTGGCGGCGCCGGCCCTCGAAGTTGGTGATGCGGCGCGCCTCGGCCAGCGCATCCAGCAGTTTGTCGGACAGTTCGAGCTTGGCGAGCAGGTCGGCGCGCAGGGTCACCAGCGCTTCGCCCAGGTTTTGAAGGCGGTCGCTCTCTTTTTTGAGGTCGGTTCTGCTCTGCTCTACCGAGCCTTTGAGCTCGCGTTTGAGTTCGAGGTCCAATTCGCTGCCTTCGGCCACGAAGTGGCCGCGCACGTAATAGCCTTTGGTGGGTTTGCGGGACATGGGCGGGCCTCAGGATGGCCGATGGATAGGGCCGGTATCATAGCCGCGCCATGACAAACGACCCACAACAGCGCCCGCAGCCGGGCTTTCAATACAGCCGCGCCCAGTTCGAGGCCCTGGCCGATGTGGCCTTGAGCCATGCCAAACACCTGGGCGCCGCAGATGCCGGGGTCGAAGTGTCTGAGGGCGCGGGCTTGAGTGTGTCCGTGCGCAAAGGTGAGCTCGAGAACGTGGAGCGCAACCGCGACAAATCGCTGGGCGTGACCGTCTACCTGGGCCAGCGGCGCGGCAACGCGTCCACCTCCGACTTCTCGCCCGACGCTGTGCGGCAGACTGTGCAGGCGGCCTACGACATCGCCCGTTTCACCGCCGAAGACCCGGTGGCCGGCTTGCCCGACCCCGAGGACGTGGCCGACGAATACCCCGACCTCGACCTGTTCCACCCCTGGGCCATCGACTCGGCCGAGGCCGCGCGCATCGCGCTGGCCTGCGAGGCGGCGGCCTTTGCCACCAGCAAGAAAATCACCAACAGCGAGGGCGCGGGCGTGTCGGCCCAGCAGTCGCATTTTTTTGCTGAACACATGCGCGGCGGCGAACGCCGCATGACCGGCATCTTCAGCGGTGGCTACGCGAGTTCGCGCCACAGCCTCTCCGTGGCCCCCATCGCCGGCAAAGGCAAACACATGCAGCGCGACGCCTGGTACAGCTCCATGCGTGCGCCTGAGCAGCTGGCGAGCCCCGAGGCGGTGGGCCGCTACGCCGCAGAGCGTGCTTTGGCACGTTTGCATGGCCGCAAGATCGCCACCACCGAATGCCCGGTGCTCTTCGAAGCCCCGCTGGCCGCCGGCCTGCTGGGCGCCTACGTGCAGGCCACCAGCGGCGGTGCGCTCTACCGCAAGACCACCTTCCTGAACGAGAGCCTGGGCAAGCAGGTGCTGAGCAAACACATCGACATCGTGGAAGACCCCTTCCAGATGCGCGGCAAAGGCAGCGCGCCGTTTGACGACGAAGGTGTGCGCACCGCCAAGCGCAAGGTGCTCAGCGCCGGCAAGGTGTTGGGCTACTTCCTCAGCACCTACTCGGCCCGCAAGCTGGGCATGCGCACCACCGGCAACGCCGGGGGCTCGCACAACCTGGTGATGACCAGCCGCCTGACACAGCCGGGCGACAACCTCGACGAGATGCTGCGCAAGCTGGGCACCGGCCTGTTCGTCACCGAACTCATGGGCCAGGGCGTGAACTACGTCACCGGCGACTACTCGCGGGGCGCGGCCGGTTACTGGGTGGAAAACGGCGTCATCGCCTACCCGGTGGAAGAGATCACCATCGCCGGCCACCTGCGCGAGATGCTGGGCGGGGTCGTGGCCGTGGGGGCGGATGCCTACACGCTGGGCGCGAAGACGGTCGGCTCGATGCTGATCGACCGCATGA